>JAAZFF010000182.1 GCA_012511845.1 Lentisphaerota bacterium | reverse complement strand
GAGTATGATCTCTTCGCCTTCGCCGTTAACAAGTTTTCTGCCTTCTACAGAAAGAAGCCCTTTGACGCGCTCTCTTTTAATTAATTCGTTCATTTGTTTTCCCTATTTCGTATATTCAATCTTAAGCAAATTACACTCCTACAGGCCACGATGGAGCTACATCAAGTGTAAATGATTCGGGCGATGAGACTCCGCGTCCCA
This sequence comes from Lentisphaerota bacterium, assembly GCA_012511845.1. Classification (GTDB taxonomy): domain Bacteria; phylum Verrucomicrobiota; class Kiritimatiellia; order RFP12; family UBA3636; genus JAAZFF01. The sequence goes on along the minus strand of JAAZFF010000182.1, from coordinate 10,831 downwards.
TTGACGCAAGACCTGCTATCATTGCTGCATTGTCTCCACAATTGCGAGGTGAAGCCAGGAGGAGCTCGACATTTCGTCTTTCACATAATTCTGCAAGAAGTGTCCTAAGTCTGCTGTTTAACGACACACCTCCACCAACTGCCAAATATCTGGAATCCTCCAAAGCTTTCTCACAACGCTTTACAAGTGCCTGCATAACTGCTTCCTGATAATCTGCTGCAAGTTGGGCTATGTCGTCTTCAGAAGATGGAGGATTATCTTTAATGTGATGAAGAAGCGATGTTTTAAGTCCGCTGAAACTAAAACATAAACTTGGATCAAGCCCGTCAGTCATGGTTGCATCCCGAATCCTGCCTTCAGGAAAAACTCTTCTGTTCGGTGTTTTAAGGCGCGCTAATTTATCAATAACCGGGCCGCCGGGATAACCCAGGTCGAGAAGCTTTGCAGCTTTGTCCAGAGCTTCTCCAGCTGCATCATCAACTGTTTTTCCTATAAGCTGAATTTTGCCGTATTCTTCAATTTTAAACAGTGAAGTGTGGCCCCCTGAAACGACGAGCCCCAGCATCGGTACAGCATCTGCAGGTTCTGGAGCCGATGGTTCAAGAAACACTGAATGCAAATGAGCTTCGATATGGTTGACTGCTAATAATGGACACCCGAGACTCATGGCAAGCCCTTTTGCCATGGACCATCCAACCAACAGGGAGCTCGCCAATCCGGGACCGCGAGTGGCAGCTATAGCATCTATGGAATCCCAGTTTAGTCCGGAGTTTTTTACTGCTTCGCTTACAATGCCCGGCAAAGCTTCAATATGACATCGAGAAGCGATTTCAGGGACAACGCCTCCAAAAGGTTTGTGTTCAAGCTGCGTATGTATCACACACGAAAGAACTTCACGCCCGTTGCGAACAACAGATGCAGAAGTCTCGTCACAAGAAGTTTCTATGCCTAATACTGTCATTATTGAATTAACCGGTTACCGCTTTTTTATTAATGTTCTTACACATGAGCCCCAGGAAAAAGCCTGAAATTATGCCTATGAGGTGTGTCAAATATGCTGTTTGTGATTGAATGAACAAAAATTCGAAAGCATTGAGCAGCAATAATACGACAGCAAGCAACCATGCCTTTAAGACAACAGGGAAGGGGAGGAAAATCACAAATTTATCATCAGGGCGCAATGCTGCGTAAGCACCTGAAAGACCCAGCACACCTGCAGAAGCACCTATACAGGGAGCAGGTGAATGCAGCCCGTTAAATAATGCCCATCCGGTGCCTCCGACAATCCCGCTGATAATATAAATCAACCAAAAAGTTCGTCTTGTTGTGTAACGCAGAAGTCCATTGCCGAAGACATACAGTCCTGCCATATTGAGAAAAAGATGGACTGTTGAGCCGTGTAGAAACATATAAGTTATCGGCGTCCAGAAAAAACCGTATGATAATCCCAATCCATGAATGGCAAACAGGAATGTAAAAACATCGGGTATAAGCAAATAATTCGCATCCGAACCAAGCAATATTGTACGTACCGGTGCTGCTGCGAGCACTTTCTGCATTACAAAAGCTGTCAGACAGATAAAACCGACAGACAAAACACTACCGGGAGTATCTGCAAAACTTTTAACTAAGTAGTTACGTATCCTCGTCGCAATTTTCATGAACGTGTAGTGATTTATCTTCTTCTGGCACGTTGCCTAAAAAATGCACGCACTGCATGGATGGGATCTTCATCTGTTGAGAAAAACATGGTGTCTATACCGTTGCTTTTAAAAATGTCTTTCAATTCGCCGGTGCGTTTTTCAGCGTTTGCTTCAAAAGCATTGCGGACTTCTTTTGATGAAGTATCTATCCATACGGCTTCGCCTGTTTCAGGATCCTCCAATTCTACCAGCCCGACATTCGGGAGCGTTTTTTCATAGGGGTCTGACAGATAGCAGCATATAAGATCGTGGCGCTGTGCTGTTGTACCGATACGCTTTTCCCATCCTGTATCCTGGAAGTCGGACACTAAAAATACAACAGCTTTTCTGTGCAGAATTGAAGCAAGGAAATTAAGCGCACCGGCTATATCAGTGCCGCCGTATGCTTCGTCTGCAGCCAGAACTTCACGAACAAGGCGCATTACTGCCTTGCGCCCTTTCCGCGGCGGTATTGTTTTTACGATTCGATCCGAAAACAGTATCAAACCGATATTATCCTGATTCCTTATTGATGTCAAAGAGAGCAGGCAGGTCAACTCTGCAGCGAGTTCAGATTTAAGGCGGGAAGCAGAGCCGTAAGACTGGGAACCGGATACATCTACAACGAACATTACAGTAAGCTCACGCTCTTCTGAATATCGTTTTACGTATGGAAATCCAGTACGGGCAGTGACATTCCAGTCGATATCCCGAATATCATCACCAAAGGTGTATTCCCTGACTTCATCAAACTCGATGCCCTGACCTCTGAAGGAAGAGTGATAATCTCCGGTAAGCTGTTCATCAACAAGATGAGATGTAAGGATCCGGATATTTCCGACCTTACGCATCAATTCAATTGTATCAATCATAGTCGGTATAAAGCATTAAAATTCAAAAAAGAAAAGAAACATATATTAAGCTCGCAATACTATCACTTTGTACTGGTCATTTCAATAAATTTTGCTGAACGACAAATTCAGATGTACAATTACAAAGAATGCCATCGGATTAAAAAAGAAAATCCGATGGCATTTTTATTTATGCAGTAAACTTGTCTAGAATATTACTTAGCGTATATTTTGCGTTTGCGATATTTCGTATGGAGAAGTTTTTCTGCTTTTTCACTGCAAGGTTCACCCAGGTAGTTTTTATACAGCGCCTGTACCTGCGGATTCATGTGAGACATACGGACGACACTCTTTTCATCGTCAGTATAGATGCCTGCAGTACGCTTTGCCCTAATCTCATCAGTAGCACCTGTCGGTTGACCGCCGCCGCCGATACACCCGCCTCTGCAAGCCATTACTTCGATGAAGTCATAACGTGGTTTCTTTCCTGCTTTTCTGTCGGCGCGAACAGCATTCAGTACCTGCTCAACGTTACTCATCTGGTGTGCTACGGCAATTTTGACTTTCGTGCCCTTGATGTCAATTTCTGCTTCCTTCACGCCATCCACACCGCGGACGTTGTTGAAGTTGATTGAGGGCGGCTGATCATCGCCGGTGACAAAGCAGTAAGCTGTACGAAGTGCAGCTTCCATGACACCGCCGGTGACACCGAAAATAGTGCCGGCGCCGCTGTAGACTCCCAGGAGTTCATCAGCTTCTTCATCAGGCAGGTTCAGGAAGTCAACTCCGGAGCTCTTCAGCATCCTTGCCAGTTCCCTTGTTGTAAGCACAAGGTCTGTATCCTGCTGACCTGTAGACGACATTTCTTCCGAACGTGTTATTTCATATTTTTTAGCCGTGCAGGGCATTATAGAAATAACAGCAATATTTTTAGGATCTACATTGTTTGCTTCAGCCCAGTACGATTTGGCAAGTGCGCTAAGCATCTGCTGCGGGGATTTTGCAGAAGAGAAATTGTCGCTGAAATCAGGCGCATACTTCTCCATCCAGTCAGTCCAGGCAGGGCAACATGAAGTTATGAGGGGCAGATCTTTGCCGTTAGTGAAGCGATCCACAAATTCGGTTGCTTCTTCCATAATTGTTACGTCAGCACTGTAGTTGGTGTCAAATACCTGATCAAAGCCTAGGCGACGCAGGGCAGCGTAAATTTTTCCTGTAAGGAGCGTACCGGGTTCAAGTCCGAACGCTTCTCCGAGCGCTACACGAACGGCAGGTGCAATCTGCGCTATGGTTACCGTGTCCGGCTTGCGCAACAAATCCCACGCCTGCTGAATTTCATCTCTTTCGTATATCGCTCCAACAGGGCAGTGAGCTGAACACTGACCGCATTTGATGCATGGAGATTCATTAAGCTTCACACCTGCGGCAGGTATCATGCGAGTCTCTTCGCCTCTGCCGATGTATTCAAGTGCCCATACATTTTGCATGTTCTGGCAAACATCTACGCAGCGTCCGCATTTGATACATTTTTCCTGATTAAGAATAAGTGATGTTGTAGAGTCATCAACAGGGGTTTTGAGCACTTCACGCGGGAACGGCACTTCACGTATTCCGAAATCTGCCGCTATAGTCTGTAATTCACACGATCCTGAACGCGGGCACTGCAGGCAGTCATTTGGATGGTTCGCCAGAATCAGTTCCAGCACAGACTTGCGTACTTGCACGATATCAGCATCATGTGTCGTGATTTTCATATCTGGAGCCGCCTCTGTGCAGCAAGCCCTTAACAGCTTCGGCGAGTCAGCATTGCGAACAACACATATACCGCACGATGCTTCAGCTTTTAAATCCGGGTGATAACATAGTGTGGGTATCTTGACATGGACAGTTTTGGCTGCTTCAAGAATAGATGTGCCCTGTGGCACTTCTACAGGGATACCGTTTATTTCCAGTTTAATCATATTGGACATTGTCTTGGAACCTTTCAGATTAGCTGCGTGTTATCGCATCAAATTTACATTTTTCATAGCAGATGCCGCATTTTATGCACCTGGCCTGGTTAATAACATGCTTCTCCTTCACTGTACCGGTGATTGCGGCAACAGGGCAGTGACGCGTGCATACGGTACAACCAATACACTTGTCAGTTATCGTATATGTAATGAGTTTCTTACACTTGCCAGCACGGCATTTCCGATCATTGATATGCTCAAGATATTCATCCATGAAGTATTTCAGGCTCGACTGAACGGGATTCGAAGCAGTCTGCCCCAGTCCGCAAAGCGAAGCTCTCGTCATCGCTTCACTGATTTTCTGCATGTTCTCAATATCTTTGAGCTGCCCGCGTCCATCAGAAATACGTGACAGATAATTCTGCAGCTTGCGTCCGCCGATTCTGCATGGAGAGCACTTGCCGCACGACTCATCAACCGTGAATTCGAGATAGAATTTGGCAATGTCGATAATACAATCTGTATCATCCATCACAATGAGACCGCCGGATCCCATAATTGAGCCAATCTTGGAGAGACTTCCAAAATCGATTGGCGTGTCAAGAAACTCTCTCGGAATTATACCTCCTGAGGGACCGCCTGTTTGCGCAGCCTTGAACTCGCGACCATCTTTGATGCCTCCACCAATTTCAAAAATAATCTCACGCAGGGTGGTGCCCATGGGAACTTCAATAAGTCCTGTGTTATTTACCTTGCCTGTGAGTGCAAAAACTTTCGTTCCCCTCGTATCAGCCGTACCGATTTTATTAAACCAGTCAGCGCCCTTGGAAATAATTACCGGAATATTTGCCAGCGTTTCCACATTGTTGATTACTGTGGGTTTATCCCAAAGACCTTTTACAGCCGGGAAGGGTGGGCGAGGGCGCGGCATGCCTCTGTTACCTTCAATAGAGGCAAGCAAAGCTGTTTCTTCACCGCATACAAAAGCGCCAGCGCCAAGCCTCAATTCAATATCAAAGTCAAAATCGCTATTCAGTATCTTTTCACCGAGCAGTCCGTATTCGCGTGCTGCTTCGATTGCTGTTTCCAGCCGCCTGATTGCCAGCGGGTATTCTGCCCGTATATAAATATAGCCCTTGGATGCACCGATTGCATAGCCTGCAATCGCCATTGCTTCAAGAACGGAGTGCGGGTCGCCTTCCAGTGTGGAGCGATCCATGTATGCTCCGGGGTCGCCTTCGTCAGCGTTACAAACCATGTATTTTTCGCCCTTCGGCTGAGCTGCTGCAAAAGACCATTTTTTACCGGTCGGGAACCCTGCGCCGCCGCGCCCGCGAAGTCCTGAACGTGACACCTCATCAATCACCTGCTCAGGTGTCATTTCGAAAAGCGCTTTTTCAAGACCCGCATATCCGTCCCGGGCAATGTAATCATCAATTTTATCCGGATCAATAACACCGCAGTTTCTCAAAACTATGCGAAACTGTTTCTGGTAAAAATCTATACCTTCAACAGTCACAAGGGATTTACCCTGCTCGTGATTATAAAGAAGGCGATCGACAATACGCCCTTTTACCAGATGTTCCTGTACCAGTTCTTTTGCATCTTCAGGCTTAACGGATACATAGAACGTATCCTCAGGAAGAACTTTTACGATAGGTCCTTTCTCGCAGAAACCGAGACACCCTGTTCGTACAATTTGTACATCATCCTTGAGACCTGCGGCATCAATCTCTTTTCTGAGTTCATCCGTCAGCTCTATGCCTTTGCTGGAATCGCAGGCAGTTCCACCGCATACAAGTAAATAGTTTTTAAAAGCCATTTTAGTTTCCCTTATTGTCCATAATGTCAATTGCCGGCTTGTCACAGATGAGATTGTCGAGCAGACGTTTTCCAAGTACATGCTCTTCTACTATCTCGTTTGCAACTTCAGGAGTCACGTTTCCGTATATAATCGGAGGCATGCCGGGAACAACAACTTCCACAGTCGGCTCAGAGTAACAGAGCCCCATGCAGCCGGTCTGGCGAACCATGACATTTGTAAGCCCTTTTTCTGCAATAGCATCAACTATCGCACCAAAAGTAGCTTTTGCCCCGGCAGCAATACCGCAGGTACCCATGCCCACAACTATATGCACATCCTTATTTTCTGAATCCCTCAACGCCATAATCTGTTTTTTTTCAGCGCGCATCTTGCGCAGGTCATCAAGTGTAAGTTTCGCCATTTTCACTCCTTGGCGGTTTTGAACTATTGATTTCAGGTGCCGCCGTACCTTTTTTTGTTGATGCTAAAGCAGTAGTCGCAAACGTAACCCCTGTTTCCATGCCTGATTCCTGCGCACGCAGAAAATCTCTGACAAGAGTCACATTTGTTACTTCATGTAGATTCCCTAAAACACTTTCCAATTCATCGGTAGTAATCACGTAGGACTCACTGCCTCGTATATGCTTAAAACGTAATTTGCATTCACCGGCATAATTGATCAGGGAAGTAACGGTTGTTGCAACATCACCTAGCGGAGGTGTGTCTGGATGTCCGGCACTGAAAGAGAATTTTAAAGAAGTTCCGCTTCCCTTGCCTGACTCAAGCGAAACTTCACCATCAGTATTCTCAACAACCTGCCGCAACATGGGAAGCCCCATACCGATATGGCGCTTTTCATGTTTTCCTTCCTCGGTATAGAAAGGATCCCACACTTTTGCAAGCGTGGCGTCATCCATTCCTTTACCGTTATCCTTAATCATTACTTCAATAATATCCTCGTTTTCAGATAAGCTCAAGTCAATCTCGGATGCGCCTGCTTCAATGGAGTTTTGCACAGTATCGGCAATGTAGTCACAAATTGTGGCATGCATCCCAAATTCCTTGACACCTTACGCTGTTACCGACTCTTTCTCCCTGTATGTCTTGAGCAGACCGGCTACATCATTGCTGCTGATTTTCCCATGGACATCGCCATTGATAACAACAACCGGTGCAAGACCGCAACAGCCCAGGCATCTTACAGCCTCCAGAGAAAATTCGTTGTCTTTTGTTGTACCGTTGACACCAATCCCCAGCTGCTTCTCAAGCTCCTCCATGATGTCGTCTCCGCCACGCAGGTAGCAGGCTGTACCCATGCAAACTTGTATGATGTTACGCCCGGGCTTCTCCGTCTTGAAGAAGTTGTAAAACGTAAGAACTCCATAAATTTTCGCAAGTGGCACCTCAAGCAATGCTGCTACATCAAAGGTAATGCTTCTGGGAATGTACCCATAAGTTTCCTGCACTCTGTGTAGAACCATTATCAGGTTGCCGGGTTTGTCTTTCCATTCATCAATAAAAAGTTTCAGATCGGGAGTAATCTCCACCTTATCATTATTTGTATTTTGTTTTGTATTGCTCAAAGCGGGCCTCCGAAGAAATTTAATTAAGCTCAACATGCTGCTCGGTTCTAAGCCCTAGACCGGCGTAAATGCCGGCGTAGTATGTGCTTTTTTTTTGAAATATGCAAGTAAAAAATAAATATTTTTTTGATACCGCAACATTGCAATATAGTGGGGTAGCTTGCCCCGTCTGCCCTGTTGAGGCTGCTCTGCAATCACGGCTGTTTGCGGGGAAACTATGTTGACACCGCTATTTGTCGTATTTTTGATTTTCATTCTTGGGTTGTGTTTTTTGCTGTTTCTTTGCTATAATTAATGCGTAGATTTAGTGATGTAACGAGAAGTTTTATACGGAGAAAAAGTAATGAGAAAAACAGGAGTCAAGACAATAAAGGAGGCCAGACATTTAGCACGGAGCGGCTTCACACTCGTAGAGTTGCTCCTTGTAGTTGCAATTCTCGGCATCCTTGCAACTGTAGCAATAATGAATACTGCGGGCATGAGCGATGAGGCGCGCGTGAGTGCTACCCGTACGTCCATAGCTGCTATTGAGCAGGCTGCACGAATGTATGAAGTGCGCACCGGAAAGTTTCCTGATTCGTTGGAAGTCCTTACGCAGAGCATGGGAGAAAGACCGGCTCTGTTGGATAAAAAAGATCTGAATGATGCCTGGGGAACAGCGTTTGCGTATAAAAAAACAGGCAGCTTTATAGAAATCCGCAGCGCAGGAAGCGATGGCCAGATGAATACAAGTGATGATCTGGTCAATACGGAAACAAATTAACAAAAGCTGTCAATGCTGGCACTTTTGTTCTTTCCTGAACGTATGGCTGGATACATCTGGAATTTGGGTTAAGATATTTTTTGATGCGAAATCGCAAAAAATCAAGGCATGGGTTTACACTGATTGAACTGCTGCTTGTTGTGATAATCCTGGGAATTATTGCGGCACTTGCTGCCCCCAGAGTCGGACCGCTGCTTGCAGGAGGAAACTTACGGCTTGGTGCCCGAGAAATTGCAGCAGCAGAGCGATATGCCAGAAAAATGGCACTCCTTAATCAGACACCGGTAGATGTAATTCTCGTGCAGGGAACTGGAAAGTTCCGTGTTGAAGCGCAAGAATCTGCCTCAGCTACAGCTTTCGGACTTGCTGACCTTGAGGCTTATTCCGGTATAGAGAGCTCGAGCGAATCTCTCGTTGATACGAGTGCCGGAAGGCGCGCTTCGCTGACGGGAGGATTCGGTCTGGCTGTTTCCGCCAGGGAGCGCGACGAGTTTGAGTGGCGGGGTGGAGACTCTGCCACAGACAGGGCAGGGCTTCTTCTTTCAGAAGGGCTGGATGATGAGGGGCTGGAAGTGCAGGGCACCGTTTCGTTCGCTGATTCAATCAACTTTAAGAGAGAAACGGAAGGAGTAGCATTCTGGTTTGAAGAATATACCGACAGGGTTACTTCGCGCTCAGCTTACGCCAAAGTACTGTTCGATGACTTTACAGAACGGGAGGGAAATGACGTTGTTATCCGCTACAGAGCAAATGGTACGGTGCGCCCGCACAGAATTGCTGTAAAAAGCATGAGCAATGATAGTGACGTGATGTTCGTCGAGGTGAATGCTGTAGGTACTGTTAAAATTTCAAGCAATTCGGATTATTGAAAATGAATGTGCAACGTGCAGGAATGACTTTGATTGAAGTTATTATGGCAACAGCGATTTTGGCTGTATGCATTTTCAGCCTGATGAATGGTATTATGGCAAGCGTTGAGGTTTTTTATGCGTCAGCTTTCGTGCATGAAGCTGAAAATGTTTTTAACAGGGGAGAGGCAGAGTATCCGTTTATAATAGAAACAGATCCGGAAGAAGATTTGCCGGTGTCAGCAGACAGCGGAATTGTAGACGGCTGGACTTTTGAGCGTACAGTAGATGATTATGAAGAAGAGGATGGTTTATATATAGTACGGACCCGAGTTGTAAAAGGCAGGGGCGGAGAGGGTATGGAGCAGGAGTACGTAAGAGTAGTTTACTACAACAGGTAAGTTGGATTTTTTCATTGAGTGTGATGTTAAACAAAGAAGCATTTTCAAACTGGAGGAAGGTTGCCGGCGTAACCTTGATAGAGCTGATGATGTCGGTTGCGATACTCGGTGTGCTCACGCTTATTGTGATGACCGTTTTCAGCGTTGGCGTGGAGTCGTGGATGACCGGGACAGCACTTGCTGAGGAATCTCACAATGCCGATGCTGTAATGGAGCAGGTTATCATGGCTCTTAAATCGGCATACTATCCGGAGGCATCAGAGCCCAGCTATGAGTACGGCTTCATGCATGAGGACGGGGGAGAGTCTCCGCGAGCTGAAGATAAAATTTCCTGGGTCAAGGTGGGAAACTCCCTGATAGGGGAAGATACTCCCTGGGCCGGGGCTGCACACCGTGTTGAACTCTTTATCGGTAATGGTTCGACAGGTGAGGAGCATGGGCTTTACGTCAAGGCATGGCAGCTTGTAGGACAGGATGATGAGTTTGACCCTGAAAAAGATGTTGAACCGCTGCTGATTTCAGATCAGGTTGCTTCGTTCGATTGCCTGATGAAGGATCCTTCTAAAAAAGAATCGCTCGGAGAACCATATGAATGGATCGATGAGTGGAGTGAAAGTAACAAACTGCCAACGCATGTAATGATAACTATTGCAATGAAGCCTTTGAAAGAGAAGGATGAGCCAATGGAGTATGTCAGGTGCCTGGAGATACCGATGGCTGACATGTCGTGGAATCCGATGCGAACCGGAGGCAGAGAACAGGGAGGGGGTGGCAGAGGTCGCACAGGTAGAGGCAGGGGAGGTCAAATCGAAGGTGCGGGTGTGGCAAGACCGACGGGAGCAGGCTCCAGGGGCGGAAGCTCCGGCTCTATAGCACGCCCTGAAGATAGAAGAGGATCGAGGTCCGATGGACAGCGCAGAACTGATAATATTCGCTGGGATGGTCAG
>JAAZFF010000181.1 GCA_012511845.1 Lentisphaerota bacterium | reverse complement strand
CCATTTTCAGCGCAGCCGTGATGGGATATTATAAGGTGGCGTAATGCTGTGGATGCCGCTTTTGATGCGCCGACTTTTTCTGCAGCAGCTGCCACCTTCTCCGCACCCAGCAGGATGTGTCCGAGAAGTTTGCCTTCAGTTGTATAATCGTTTATTAAGCCTGTGGTTTCGTCCTGCGACATTTCCTCAAACTTTCCCAGATCATGCACAATTACTCCGGCAAAGAGCAAATCTCTGTTCAGATGCGGATAAACATCACAAATTGCATTTGCAAGACGAAGCATTGTAGTAATATGATGTAAAAATCCTCCTATTACTGCATGATGCAGTTTTCTCGCTGCAGGAAAGGAAAGGAGGCGATCTTCATGATTAGCCTCTCTAAGCAACTCACACACAATATCACGAAGAGATTTGTTTTTTATGGAAATTGCAATAGAGAGAACTTCCTTGAACATTGCCCTGGGATCTTCCTGTGTGTGCGGAACAAGATCGTGCATATTGAACTGGCTTGTATCAGCTACTTCTTCAATAGAATCGAGCACGATTTGGATCTTTTCATTGAATTCGTTCCCTTTACCGGAAAATTTTACTACTGCTCCCTGTGCGGGTGGTGATTTTTTCGAATCCCAGTTCCAGGATTTTGCAAGAATTTCCCCACTTTTATCAGTGAGTACGGCATCGAGATATGATTTGCCGCTTTTGGCTGTTTTTACTTCAGCATGGCGCAGAATAGCGTGACCTTCGTATTTTTCGTTTGATTTGATTTCTGAAATGCTCATTTTTCCTCCATTCGTCGGATTTAAGCAGGCGGCTTCACTCATTTTAATCTGAGTTTAGCAGATAAATAGAAGATCAGCAAAATTTATTTTGGTATTTTGAGTTTTGCTGGTGTGAATCGAGGTCATTGTCGGGTTTTTAAGTTTTTTGTAGTTTGGAATATAAACTTAGGTTAGAATACAGCGGATGCAGTTGAAAAAAGAAACAGTTGAGGAGAATAATCTCCAAAACAGTAATCTCCAGAAGCGGTTTATACAGATGACAACCGTGCCAATTTCGCAACTGATTGTGAAGTTGGCTATACCCACCATTATAAGTATGTTGATTACTGCCATATACAACATGGCTGATACTATTTTGTAGGCAAGATCAGTACGGCGGCAACAGGTGCTGTTGGAGTGGTGTTTCCCCTGATGATGGTGATTCAGGTTTTTGGAATGACTCTCGGGGTTGGCTCCGGGAGCCTGGTGGCGCGTCTCCTCGGTAAAAAAGATCAGGCAAGTGCCAGAACCGCATCTTCGAGTGCTTTCTTTTTTGCTTTGATATTCGGAATTATTCTGGCAGTGACAGGGCGGCTTTTTTCTTCACCCCTCATGATGTTGCTGGGATCCACCGAAACTATTCTTCCGAATGCCCGTGAATATGCAGATATTATAGTCTTGGGTGCACCGTTTATGGCTGCATCTTTTGTTCTTAATATTAATTTGCGATCGGAAGGCAGTGCCTTTTTGGCGATGTTGGGGCTGGTGAGCGGAGCTTTGCTGAATATTATACTTGATCCTATATTTATTTTTGTTTTCAGGATGGGAGTTTCAGGAGCAGCCCTGGCAACTGTTATCAGCCAGGTTGTGTCGTTCTGCATCTTGTTGTCTCACTACATGATGCGCCGCAGTACATTAGCAATCTCATGGGATTATGTGAAATTTGAGAAAAATCTTTTATGGGAGTTTTTCCGCTCCGGTCTGCCGACTTTTTTACGGATGTCACTTTCAACGCTTGCAGTTATCGTGCTTAACTCAAATGCCGGCAATTACGGAGATGCGGCAATCGCAGGCATGACTGTTGTAACCCGCATCATGATGTTTATCTTTTCTGCATTAATCGGTTTTGGACATGGTTTTCAGCCAGTAGCCGCTTTTAATTATTCAGCCGGTAAACATGATCGTGTTTACAAAGCCTTCTTATTTGCGGTGAGGGTAGGAACAGTTGTTTTGTTGCTCGCATGTATTGTTGCCGGTATTTTTGCGGAACAGGTTGTAAGGTTTTTCCGTGATGATCCGGAGGTTGTAGCAATCGGTATAGTAGCGCTGCGATTTCAATGTTTTACCATGCCAATGAATGCCTTCACGACAATATCCAATATGCTTTTCCAGTACATAGGGAAACCCTGGAAGGCTGCCACGCTTGCAGCATCACGGCAGGGATTGATTTTTATTCCGTCATTGTTGTTGTTGACACACTTTTTCGGACTTATGGGTCTTCAGGCAGGCCAATCGGTTTCCGATATGCTTTCTCTGGTACTGGCTATTCCTCTTGCATACACAACTATGCGCCAGCTTAAGGGTGTAGAGCTGCCGGTAGCGGGTTAATGAATTGAGTCAGATCCCTGCCTGCTCAGCAGCCGTGATGCGAGTACGGAGCCTCGCTGTCCCAGTGCCCGGCAAGCGGGGTTTTTATTGTTTTGGTGATATGTTTTTTTGAAACCAGTCGGCAATTACCTGGAAGCGATCGGTCGGGGTTTCTGAGCGTTGGGTTTTCCCCGGCTCGCCTGTGTGTTCGAGGCTCCAGCCTTCCCATTCGCGGAAGGCGTGGTATGACCAGTCCCAGTCGTATTCTTCAAAAATTTCTATGCAGTCGCGGAGGTAGTCGGGAGCACCGGGAGCCCAGCGTACGGCACTGAATTCTCCGACGTATATGTGTGTGTTGAAGGCAATCTGGAAGTCACGAACAGGTTGGAGAATTTTTCGAATTTGATCGGAATCCCATTTTACGCCGGATATTTCTCCGGGATAGGAAACAGGCTCCCATTTGCTATGTACGCCCTGATGTGTATATCTGTGCGGCATATAGTAATGAACCTGATATATAATGTTAGACACAGGTATCGGGCGAAGCTCCTTAAATGCATCTGGAGATCCCCACTGATCCGGAGAGATGAAGATCGGAACGTCAGGGTCGATTTTACGGATTGCGCGGGCTGCAAGTAATTGTGTGCCCAGGAAATCTTCTACTCCATCGGGTGATGGTTTTGTCTGGGTCGGTTCATTTACAAGGTCGTAACCCCATACTGCCTTGTGATCTTTGAAGCGCACGGCTATGTTTTCCCATAGTTTCACAAAGTAATCCTGATACTCTTTTTCAAAGAACATTGCCATATCTTTGTTTTCGTATCGTCCTCCCGGGGGAGAGTGAAGGTCGATTACAACCTTGATCCCGTGGCGGAGGCAGGAGTCGAGCACAGAGTCGAGCTCTTTGATTTTGGAGTTGATCCATTGCTCATATTCTTCGAGGTTCCGGTCGGTTCCAGATTTTCCCCAGTTTCGTGTAATCTGCCAGCGTATGAGATTTGCGTTCCATTTTCTTCCGAGTACACGTATATCATCTTCGTGAAAGCTGTTGGGAGACATTACTCCGCGGAGTCTTGGCAGGCTATGTCCTTTGAATACCGGAGGGGGATCTTTAATCGGCGCTGGTATGGGAGGGAGGGGAGACCTCAGTACCTCAATGTACAGGTCATCGAACCGGACGGTGCCGGAGCTGTCCTGCAATCCCAGGGAAAGTTCAGCACTTTCAGCATCGCCTGGTATAGCTACCATAAATTCGAGCGCTTTCCAGTCAAAAGTACCGTATATATTATTTTCATTTATCCATATTGGCGCGGAGTTTTTTGATTTGATGTGCAACATGGCTTTGACGCCAAGCCATGTGAAGGGAGGCTTGGTAACGTTTTCTGCCCTCGCCTTGCATGAAAAGCTCAATTTGCAGCTGCGGTATTTTTCTATGTCAAGGGGCATCCTGACAGCATGCATTCCTTTTTCATTACCTTCGGATACCGTTATTCTGATGGAATGTCTACTTTTGAAGCCGGCGTCCCATGTTGCATATGGAGACATTGTCCATGCCGCACGTTCTTTTTCTGTTTCGAAGCCTGTCTTTAAAATTATTTCACCTTTTACCGGTATCTGACCGGTTGCGAAAGAGATCATGGCACTGGTTGCAAATATCACTGCAATTAATATTTTTTCATGTATTTTGCACGTTGTCGCCATGCTCATGCGTGGTTCATTGCCTGCTTTAATTGCCCACCAATTTGTGGTCGGGGAATTTCTCAATGTTGGGGCATGTTGGAATATCGCCTGAAATATCGTATGGTTCGGAGTCGTCAGCAGGGCAGCGCGGTTCTTCTTTCAGCCTGCCCAGGGGTTCGCATATGTCTGCCATGGTTATTTCGTCGTAGCCGGCAAGTTTCAGTTGTTCAATTGCACCTTCAAGTTTTTTAAGATTAGCTATACATGCGCTTTTTAATGAGTCTTTGCGATACTGAAGAAAATTCGGGATTGCTATTGCCATCAGGATACCAATAATAGCAACTACAACCATTATTTCAACGAGAGTAAACGCTGATTTGTTTGATGGCATTTTCATTTCAAGTTGCAACAAGACTTAAACTTGTTACTGGAACAAAGCTATTTAGCACTTTGGTAATAAAAAAGGTACGCAGCTTCTTGACTGCGTACCTGATAATCTCAAATTGCTTGATTTAAGTCAATAATTAAACTTAATCAGCTGAGGTTAATGTGTGTGACGCGTAGTCGTCCACGTTCGGGCATACGACCTTTGCCTCTTCGTCCGGCTCGTCGAGATTGTCCGGCTCTTCGTATTCTGCATTATTAACCGGGCATGTGACATCATCCGGGAAACCCTTAACGTAAGCACCTACGCCGGCAGTTTTCTCATCATCATCGACTTCGTCAGCAGACCATAATGGCTCATAGCCTTTCATTTTGATTTGTTCGATAGCGCCTGCAAGTTGTTTCATGTTGGATATGCAGGCATTTTTCTGCGAGTCTCTGCGGTTTTGCAGGAAGTTAGGGATTGCAATTGCTGCCAGAATTGCAATGATCGCCACTACGATCATAATTTCTACTAATGTAAAACCCAATTTTGTTTTTTTCATTTTTCAGTTTCCTTAGAATTTAAGTATTTGGTTATAGTTGATCTCAAGTTTTGAAATCAATTTATTTAAAGCAACTTGTATGCCAAGAGTTTTAAATTGCAGATTTCTAGTCTCTTGCATTGCAGTTGGGAAAGTAAAAAACATGTAAGATACTGTGAAACAAGCCGTTATAAAGTTAAGTAATCTTTTTTATATAAAAATGGCAAAACTTTTTTCCTGTTTTAATTTATTGAGCTTTTTTTTCAAAAATGAGAATAAAATGATATTTTCCCATGTTTTGTGATTTTGATTAGAAAATTATATAGGGAATAGGGCTCAGGGAGGGGAGAGGACAGTGGAAAGAGCTCCTGTATTTCAGCCGTAGAGATCTTCGGGTTTCCACAAGCTGCGGAGGAGTTCATCAGGGATGTGATGAACTCTTGCAACCGATTTCTGGGTTTCCGTGATGTACAGGCCGCCATCCTGGATGAAATCTGGATAACTTATGCGGATATCCGGATTTTTATCGTACAGGACAGCTACAGGTTCACCCCACTGGATTACTTTTCCTTCCGAGCCGTCAATTTCTATGCCTCCAAGAAGATAAGCGGGATTACGTCCCTCATATGATGGACCGCTGTTGTTATGGAACCAGTAAATGTATTTTCCCTTATAGGGACCTTCCGCAAGTTTTCTGACAAAGTTTGCAGCCCGGGGGTGTTCTACCAGCTTGCCACCGGGGCCGTAGTTCATAAATGCAGGGGGGGGCCAGGTTTTACCATCATCACGAGAGTATGCGTGGCAGGGGTGTCCGGCTGTTGTTCTATAGGTGCAAAACAAACTGCCATCGGAAAGACTCGCAAGATTAACTTCTTCAGCGATCAGACCTTCGGGTGACTTCAAGCCATGCTCCCCATCAGGAAGAAGCTGCCATTCGAGTCTGGACGGATCGCGTTCTGTGTCAATATTGGAGCACTTGAGGAACCAGGACTCGCTGACTTCCATGAAACCTGTACCGAATTTCCCGACTTTGGCAAATCCGAGATACATTGCCCCTTTGTGGCGGATCGGTTTGCCGACTCCCCAGAAGAATCTGATCCTGCCCCGGTACGGATTGTTTCTGTCGATTGCTGTCTCCCTGACAGGAATAAACCAGCGTTGCTGAGTCCAGGTTTTGCCACCGTCGTCACTGAACTTGTACGCATATTCGCCCAGTGTATCAACCCTGTTTCCGCCACCGATCACTTCACGCATGTTTTCCGCATTGTAAGTATAAAATACATAAACCCGACCAAATGTGGTGAGGAAAGGCATAACCCAGGAAGCCTCGGGTCCGTCGGCTGGTTCGATATCGGTCAGAGCTTCCCATGTTTGCCCCCGATTGCTGCTTCGGGATGAAACAATATGTTGACCTTTCTGTCCTTCATGATTCTTGCCCGTTGTCATGGTGCAGAGCCAGGT
>JAAZFF010000180.1 GCA_012511845.1 Lentisphaerota bacterium | reverse complement strand
TGCCGGCAAGGAATACATATCGCCCCAGAAGCTGCATCATGAGCCATGAGGCAACGAAGCCGGAAGGAAGCAGAATGCCCATCCTGATTTCACGTCGCAACGATGTTTTGCGAACAATTTTGCGATGTACGATAATCCAGGTGATAATACCGGCAACCGTCATGATCCAAAGAAGAAGTGACGCCACTGTAAGCGGCAATAAATCCGGTCTTGAAATATTATGATCCATTCTATTCAACCTCTCCTGTAAACTTCCACAAAATCACGGCTGCTCCCTTATCATTGCCAATGATTCGCGGAAAGAATCCGTACCGCCGGGACCCTCGTTGCTGAAATCAACTTTTTCTTCTTCACCCGTTCTTCTCCGTATGGAAATCCACCTTGTGATCCAGACTTCCACAACGAGGAAAACCAAAGCCCCGAAGGCAAGAAAACGCCACATTTCCCTGCCGAATGCCTCTCCGCGCAAAGCGCTCAGGACATCGTCCGTTTTGGCTGCCTGCGACAGTGGGATATACTGCGATATAAACTCCGTCTGAGAAGTCGTCATTGCCTCTATGGAGCTTTCCTCTATGCCGGAAATCACACTGAAGAGAAGGCGTCCATCATCTGTTTTATCCGATGTTGACGGAATTGTGCTTGGAGGGAAAACCTCATAAACACCGGGCACAAGCCCACGGGAAATCTTCAAAGAAGTGCCGAGCTCCAGTCTCGCCAACTCACCCTGGAAAACATCCCGGTGGGGATCAAGTATGCTTACCAGCTTTCCATCGTCTTCTTCTGTGCCCTTCGGCAGTGTCGGATGGAAAACCCCCGCCGGCACCAAAACCCGATCAGCTCCGTCTATAGACCAGAAAAACTTGACGGATGCCCAGCCGGTTCCTTCTTTGAAACGTACGCGGACAGAATAAGCTTTTCCTCCCTGGAGCGAAAATGTTTCATGCTTTACATGTTCTCCACCGTAAATCACCCCCGGTTTCCCATCAATCTCTACGTCAGCCCAATCATCGGCATCGAAAGAAAACGTGTATTTGCCGCTCTTTTCGGGAACGATTGATCCCACCCACATAATAGAGAAACGATCTGCAGCTATGCTGGGATCGGGAGATCCGTTTTTCCAGTTGAAATTTATATTTTCATCTACTCTTGTGAAGGTCGGAACACCCTTCCATTCTTCGTTGTTGTAGTATGACCCCGAGAGACCTGTCCAGGAGAACATTACACCGGCACCGGCACCGTGCGGAGCCAGAAGCAATGTGGCTCCTTCGCTTGGCCTGATGTTCAAGTCTGCAGAAACAGGTTTGGAAAGATAATAGATGATTTCGTGAACGAGTGGAACAAAGCCGGAACGCCCGGGCAGGCTTGAAATAACAGCATCAAAGGGAAACAGCGACATTGCGACAGTACCGTATCCAAGCGGTTTAACTGCAAGAAACGGGGAATTGTCGGCAAGCCGTGCCGCAACATTACCTATACCCCATGAATCTTCATCTATCGTCCAGTATTGAAGCGGGGTAACCA
Source organism: Lentisphaerota bacterium (assembly GCA_012511845.1). Lineage (GTDB taxonomy): Bacteria > Verrucomicrobiota > Kiritimatiellia > RFP12 > UBA3636 > JAAZFF01. Next base: position 7,202 of record JAAZFF010000180.1, on the reverse strand, counting down.
TGCCCAGGTCAGAGCCGGAATGAACATTCCTCAGCATATCATGATTAAACGATGCCGTATCAATCCGGCTGACAGAAGTATCCATCTTTCTTGAGGAAGCGGTGGCAGAGTCTGCACTCTTCCACTTTCCAAGCTTAAGGGGAATCACCGGCTCATTCCCGTGTTTCCAGTCGTTGAAAGCCTCTGCCTGCGTCCCTGCGTTTGGCAGGATAAACAGTCCCCCGCCGAGAGCGCAATGATTTGCCAGCGCGTCAAGCACAGATTTAGGAAGCCTTGGGACGTCTGCCAGCACGACTACAGCATATTCACCGAAGTCTTCACGCTGCAGCACTTTATGAAGCGGCTCGACATCTGTTTCCACGAGAAAATCTGAAGCCTCCAACTCGTTTTCACCTTCAGCCGGACCGCCTATCGGGATATCAGGGCGGAGTGCGAGAGAGATAAATGTTGAAGATTTTGCAAATATATCGCCTGAAGAGCTTTCCCCATCAACTACGAGTACACGAAGTTTATCCATAACAGGAACAACGTACTTAAACTCATCATCTGCAGGCAGATCATCCTCTGAAACTACTTTGGCTGTTAACAGTACAGTACCCGGTTGTGTGAACTTGTGTCGGAACACGAATGTGGCAGATGCACCGGGTTCGAGCTGGTCAACGTTCTTCTCTACAAGAAATGCGCCTTCAGTTTCAACAGACACCTCGTCGGGTGTTACTGCTTCGGAACCTGTATTTCGTACTGTAACCCTGATTCCCACATCGCGATCTACCCCAACCACATCGCGGGATAGCGACACGTCCTCAATCGCCAGGTTTCTGATAGAGCCGGGCAGAGGCAATGTGCGCCATATTACGGGAGGATTATTGGGAAGCTGATCGAAAAGCCTTTTAATGTTTTTCCACCGCCCCACATCGCCGACCCCCCAGCCGACCGCCTGGCCGTCGCCTACTATGACGATCTGCTTTGCTCCATTATTGCCGGCAGCAAGCGTCATGGCAGCAGCAGTAAGCACTGCGGGCACTTGCATGGTTCCGCTGGAGGGAGTGAGCCTTTCTACCGTATCGTACAATATCCTTTTTTCCGAAACAGGTGCAGGGTTTAGTATGCGCGGTACAGGTCCGCCGATTATGATACTGAAAGCTGTTCCTCTCGGCGCCTCATTTATATACTTGAGTGTTTCATCGCATGCACGGGCGAAATTGCTCACGCCATCCACTTCCATGTACATGGAGGTGGAGCCGTCGACTATTATTACGACATCCTTCAGTGCGCCGCGCCCGAAACGCCTCAAGTTCAAGTGACGCTCAAAGACAACAACTGCCACTATAAGGGCAAAAACAAACAGTGATAGCGAAAAGCATCTGCGTTTCCATTTGGGATGGCGCCATAATGCAAAACTTATGCCGAACAGGGTGATGGAGATGAGAAGAAGCGGCATCACCACAACCCATGGAACGCTGGAGTCCGGTGTAACGAAAGGTCTTGCAAAGGCGAGAGCCGCAAGCGCAAGGAGAAGGCATCGGCAACCGAGAAGCAGAATATCTTCTATTAAAACACGGCGCTGGTTGCGGCGCATTGATTCGAGCAGAAACATCATTGCGCCCCATTCGATCTTCTTGGGGCTCCGCCTGTTCAACAGGTGTATGATAATAGGTATAGAGACTGTCAGAAGCCCCAACAACATCGCTATGTTTAAAAATTGCATCTTAAGTTCCCAAAAAGAAAGTGCTTACCCGCGCCGTTTTGCCAGGTAGTCCGACAAGGCTTTTTCGAACGGCACAGAGGTGTTTAGTGGTACGTAGTCGGCATGAAGCTGGCTGCCCGCAGCCTTTAATGACTTGATCAACTCATTCACACGTTCCAGATAGTCCGCCCTTATTGTCTTCGGGTCGAGCTGCAGCTCGGTTGCAGACTCTAAATCCTTAAAGTGTACAAAGCTGTTGAATGGGAAATTTATTTCCTCATCAGCCATGGTGTGGAACATTATAATTTCGTGGTGACGGAATCGGAAGTGATGCAGCGCACGCTGTATTGCTTCAGCGTTATCGAAAAAATCGCTGACTATTATAACTACGCCGCGATGCGGTATACGCTCTGCTATTTCATCAAATATCACCGACAGTGCTGTTTCGCCCTGCGGTTCGGCAGAGTCGATGCTTTTGAGCACCTGCCTAACCTGTGAAGGTTGTGCTTTTGCCCGCAGATAATCGCGAATCTTTGAATCAAATGTTACAAGCCCGACTGCGTCCTGCTGCCCGATGAACATATATGCAAGCGCAGCCGTAATATATCGTGCATAATCAAATTTCGACAACCGTTTTCCATTGACTTCAACGGCTTTTTCACCGACATAGCCCATAGAGCCGGAACAGTCGAGAAGCAAAGTAGCCCGGAGATTTGTTTCCTCCATATACTGTTTTACATAGTACCTGTTTTTCCGCGCTACCGCACGCCAGTCAATCGTTCGTATATCGTCACCGGGCACGTACTGCCGATGCTCGGCGAACTCAACAGAAAAACCCTTTCTCGGGCTTCTGTGACGCCCGGCGGTAAAACCGTTGACCATACCGCGGGCGAAGAACTCACAACGGGCTACCGTGGCAGTAGTTTCCGTTGGAAGCCATTGCATGTAACGCGGAGCATCTCTAAACTTTATCATCTATATTTCTTTTTTGTTCATGACCGTTCTTCTCACAAGAGATTCCGGACACTAAATATTCAAATCTTCGTGTGGTTTAAGTGATTTGAGGAGCATTTTAATAACATCATCGCTTTTGACTCCTGCAGCTTCAGCAGCGAAAGTAGTAACAACACGGTGTCTCAATACCGGCAGTGCCACGGCTGAAACGTCGAACGTTGTAGCATGGTGGCGACCGTTCAGAACGGCACGGGCTTTCGCTGCATGGATCAGGCTTATTCCGGCACGCGGTCCTGCACCCCAGCTAACCATTTCCTTAACAAAATCAGGAGCTTCCGGCTGCTGCGGACGAGTGGCTCTTGCCAAATCCCGCGCATAATCAATTACATGAGGAGCAACGGGGACGCGGAGAATCAGTTCCTGCAGCTTTACTACAGTATCACCATCGAGCACCTTGGTTAGCTCCGGCTGCCTGGATCCCGTTACGCTTCTTATGATAAGGCTCTCTTCCTCTGCCGTGGGATAATCAAGCACAATGTTGAAAAGGAAACGGTCGAGCTGCGCTTCAGGCAGCGGATACGTCCCCTCTTGCTCAATCGGGTTTTGTGTTGCCAATACGAAAAACGGCTCAGAGAGTGTATACGTTGTTGAGCCGGCTGTAATTCTGTGCTCCTGCATTGCCTCAAGCAAAGCCGCCTGGGTTTTCGGAGGAGTACGGTTGATTTCATCTGCCAGAAGCATATTGGTAAAGAGAGGGCCTCTTACAAAACGGAATTCCCGCTTGCCTGTCAGCTTGTCCTCTTCCAGTACTTCCGTACCGGTGATATCGGAAGGCATAAGGTCGGGTGTAAATTGCACACGCTTGAAATCCAGATCAAGAACTTTGGAAAGAGTGCTTATTAAAAGCGTTTTTGCCAGACCGGGAACACCGAGAAGCAGAGCATGACCGCGGCTAAAAATAGCAATAAGAACCTCTTCAACAACGGCAGACTGACCTATAATAATCTTGGAAACCTGCTCGCGTATAGCGTTGTATTTGCTATTCAGATCAGCGACGAGAGCAATGTCATCGCCCGATAAGTCTTCTTCGGGTTTGTCCTTCTTGACGGAAAGCTTTTCTGCTTCCTTGTCAGGCTTGAAGTCTTCAACATCGTCTTCTTTTGCAGAATCGTCTTCTTTTACAGATTCAGGGCTGTCGGACGCAGCGGCGGTTGTTGCGAGAGAAAATGTTGCGGAAACGTTTCCAAAACGAACAACATCACCTTCCTTCAATTCTACCTCTGTAATCTGAACATCATTGAGAAATGTTCCGTTGGAGCTATCGTTATCAATAAGCCTCCAAACACCGTCCACACTTCTGATTGTGCAATGATTGCCCGATACGCTGGGCTCAATTATAGACAGATCGCTCGTCTTGCTTCTGCCTATCGTAGTTCCGCTTTTCGAGACTTCTTTTTCAAGAACTGATAGCCCCGAATCTTTGCTGAAAATCAACTTTGCCATGTTTTTCTTTCCCTGTTAATTACCGTAACTGCATTTTCACAATGAAACTGTCAGGAATTGTGCATGCGCCATTCAAGGAATAAACGCCCCGAGCGCAAAACATAATTTCAAAAATTTCTAACATGAATTCTGCAAGTATATCACTTTTCCACTGTGCTTACAACTGACCCGTGTGCCGGATTTATTTTACCATTTTTAGTACAGCATTTGTTATGCCATTAGCCCCGATAAATAAATTTGCAATCTATTTGTTTAATTATTCTCGAATAAAATGGCAAAACTTCGATTTAACGGGCATAATTTACACTTATTTGTGTTTTACATCTTAAAAATCTGTTCCGATATCTAAAATCAACTGGTTTTAAAACTCCGGGTGCATACAAAAGTACACAGAACGATCACCCCAGCAAGGCAGAGGGACCGGCTTGTAGGGGCTCGGCTTGCCCGTGCCCTTTCCGTGAATCCTGTTGGAGGGCGAATGTCCTCATGAGCCGCAGACTGTAGCACAGACATTCTTGCCTGTTCCGCCCCTGAGAAGGCACCTTACCGCTTAAAAAAGGAGTCAAGTTCTTCTATAGCCTCAACAGGCAACGGTGGCTGAACCCATATTCCCGCACCGGGATGATCTTCCGATATGCCGCGTACAAATAAATACCTGACACCGCCAAAGTGCTTCACGTAATCATACCCCGGAAGTGTGTTTTTCAGATGGCGATGCAATGCAAGCGTATATATCGTCCATTGCAGCGGATACATCGCAGTAGCTATTTCTTCAGCTATTCTGCTCGTCAGGGGATCTTCACAATCTATTTCAAACGACGAAGGCGTCTTGTCGAGCACGTTCGTCTTCCAGTCAACAATGTAAAACCTTCCCTCATGTTCGAATACAAGATCTATAAACCCCTTCATCATTCCATTTATGTCAACAGGCAGATGGCGCATCTTCCCGGATTCCCCGGCATAAATTCCACCCCAGCTTTTTACAAGTTGAAGAAGATCCGACAATCTTGCCTGCTCTATCGGAAAATGGAACTCCAGTTCAATACATAGTTTACTCGCCTCTATTGATGCCAGGGTGAACACCCTGCCACATGCATCAGGTATAGCCGCCGTCAAGGTGTCATAAACCATCCCTGTAATCGCTTTGACATATTCCGGCATCCCATGTGTTTGCTCAAGATCCCAGTCTTTCAACCCCTTTTGTGCAAATTCCCGGATCTCGTTTTTACCAGCATCAAATGGACACTTTTCAAAAATTTCATGGACATAATTCCCAAAAACCGTTCCGCCCGGCATGATGTAGCGCAGTGGAAATATCTGCCCTTCCGTTTCCAAATCGTCCGATTCTTCAGGTCGATCTTCCGGCTCATCTTCAGCAGGATACTCGAAATCTTTACCCGTTACATCAGCTTCTTCCAAAAACTCAAACGTCTCTATCGCATCTTTCAGTGACGAAAAACTTGTCATTGTCCATGGCGTTATTTTTGAAATTTCTACTGAAGGTTTTATCAAGTTATATTCTTTTTCACTTTCCCTATAAACAGTACTGAAGTCCAGGTCTTTAACCACATCTTCAATCGCAACTCCAGGACCACCTTTTTCCAAAGTAGAAGAAACTTTAAACAAATGACTTAAAATTTCTGATTTCACATCTTCTTTACCCATATAGTAATAAGTGCGATTCTCAGCTCTTGTTATAGCTACATAAAACAATCTTATAGCCTCAGCAATTTCTTCCGCCCTTATTCTTTCTGAATGCTCCTCCGGGTTAATTGTGAGAACACTGTTTCCCTTGTCGTCATAGTAAGTTTTCACAGGCTCTGTAGAGCTTTTTTTGCTGGGATTTATTCCTGCAACAAATACAATAGGAGCCTGCAACCCCTTGCTTTTATGTATGGTCATTGCAGTTACCGCCTCTTCGTCACTCTCAAGTCTGAAGGTATATTCATCAGATTTTTTCCGACTGTCGACAGCATCGTCCAACCAGTCTCGGAGTCCGTCAGGTGAAAGATGTTTTGATTTCTCAGTATCACTCAATATTTCAGCAATTTGAGCAAAATTAGTCCAATGACGTTCGCCTGCCTGTTCTTTTAAAAGTTTTTCTTTTATTTTACACTCTCTCACAATTTGAGAAAGAAAACTCTGAAATCCGAACTTTTTCCATTCCACAGTGGCTCTTCTGATTATTTCTGCCACTTGCGAACCAGTGTCGGAAACAACTTCATCATATATTTCTGCAATCGATTTTGAAAAAAGCGGCGTTGCCAGAAGTTCTGCCAACCCCCTCCTGCCGGCACTCAAGGCCACTTCAAGCAGACACTGCATCCATCCTGCTTCGACCTCTCCAAGAACACTTTCATCGGCACGCATTGTACATGGTATTCCTGCATCGCTGAGTCTGTCGTAATACCGACGCATATCAGATCTATTGTAGGTCAATACGAAAATGTCCTTCATCCTTACAGCGCGTTTTCCCTCGTATTCCCATTTACCATCCGCGCTTTTAGCGTAAGTTAATATCTGCCACTTGTCAGGATTGGTCAAATTTCGTATCTCGTTCACCAGATCTTGACCTATAGCCCATCTTCGATCGTCAGCTTTCCTCTCTTGGCTCACGTCCCTGACAACAAGCCCCGGTGCTTCTTTTTCAGAGGGATCTTCAGGAAACCTCTCTTCCATGCTTTTCAGAATTTCTACTTCAAGATCTGTGGCGTTTTGATCTCTCGTTTTGTCTTCAATATTACTGTATTCGATTGACCCCTGCATCCCCTCTACGTTAAAGGCGCCGGGTTCCCCCTGGGAATAAAAAACACTGTTCACAGCCGTCACCTGCGCCGGTTCTGATCTGTAGTTTCTGGGCAGCGAATAAATTTTGCCGGAATACTTTTCGGACACATCGATTTTGGCTCTGATATAAGTTCCTATATCACCACCCCTGAAAGCATATATCGCCTGTTTCGGATATCCTTCGAGTATGATTCGTCATGCATCAGTTCTTTGTGCAAAAAGCAAGTCAAAAATATACCACTGGTCCGGGTCAGTGTCCTGTAACTCATCA
>JAAZFF010000179.1 GCA_012511845.1 Lentisphaerota bacterium | reverse complement strand
GTCATCATAGATGGCAATGTAAAACAGGCATGGGTGCGAAACAGAAGCGGCCCAGCCGCGTTTAATCAACCGCGGGAAGAGATCGAAGCTTTCGGTAGAACTGATCTTGGATTGTCGGCTGTAGAGTTTTCAAGTGATAAACTTTTAGAGCTGGCTTATGAAGAACTTATTCTGGCAAGAAAATTTTCTGATGAGAGAGACGTTAGCCCCAACAATCTGTTTGCCGCTATGCAGGCATACAAATCATGCGCTGCCTACCTTGAAACTATAGAACCCAAACCGGATTTCTTTAACGATGCTGTTTCAGAATTGGCAAAAGCAGAAAACGATCTCCAGCAGACATACCTCGACAGAAGCTGGCAGGCAGATCACGCAATTAATACCCGTGAGTGGGAAAAAGCGGCAATTATACTTAGAGAATTATTGGAAATCATTCCGGACAGAGGCGATGAGCGTAATAAAGACGTAGCAAGGCGCTTGCTTGATGTGGAAGCACGACTCAGACAGAACAGGAGATAAAATGAAACCGACAGGAAAAACATATAAAACAGAAGATACTTTCTTGAAAGTGCTCCGGGTATTTGTTTCCATTTTTATACTGGGTACCATAACAGCACTCATGGCTGCACCGGCCACAGGATTGATTGAGCTTAAACTTACTTCAGAACCTTCGGGAGCAGCGGTAATAATCGATAAAGCAGCAGCAGGGGCAACACCGTTAGCCACAACAGTGGAGCCCGGCAACCATCTGATAGAAGTAAAATCGGCAAATTATGAGCCTTATGTAATGAACGTCAATGCCACCGGCATGCCGCTGGCAGAACACATTACCCTGGTACCTGTAACAAGCTGTGTGCTCATAAAATCAACTCCACCGGGTGCAAAAATAACGCTGGATGGTTCAAGCATCGGGGAAACACCGAGACTGCTCCCTGAGCTCCAAATCGGCTCATACAGGGTTGAAATGTCGCTTGAAGGCTATAAGCCGCAACGACTCGACCTGAATGTTACATCGGGAAGACCGCAACGACTCAATATTGAGTTGGCAAGCTCATCCGCTACACTCGACGTCACCTCAGAACCTATCGGCGCCGAAGTCACAGTAAACGGAATACTGCGAGGCACAACCCCCGTAACTGTCGAAAAAATCCCTGAAGGATCCAGCACCGTTATTGTGACCGCTGAAGGTTATGAAACGTATCAGGAGCAGGTATCACTCGAAGCTGGAGACAAATTTACACTGCACACCCCCCTTAAGCCCATCCCGGCAAAGCTAACCGTCATTACAATACCTGAAGGAGCACGGGTATACGTAAACAATGAGTTTAAAGGAGAATCTCCCGTTACACTTGAAAACCTGACGTCGGGTACGTACAGACTCCGTGTTGAAAAAGAATCACATGAAATACTGGCAAGAAAAGTAATTCTCGGAAACAATCAGGCATCAACAGAGAAGTTACGATTAACAGCAAAAGTCCGAGGTCTTATACTGGAAACTTCCCCGGCAGGTGTAACAGTTCTGGCAGGAGGGAAAGAGCTCGGGACAACAATTGCAGAGGAGGATAAAACTGACCAAATATCCGAACCTCTGGAATTGCAAAACATTCCAATCGGGCGACAGGAAATTGTCTTTTTCAAAAAAGGATATGCTGAAGAGAAGAGAACAATCGAGATCAAGCGTGATGAAATCGTAACACTCGAAACGGTTGCACTGAGGCGCCAATTTATACGCGATGTTGAAATAACAACAAAGAATGCTGTTTATAAGGGAGTTTTTGTAGATAAAAATGATGAAATCTACAGGATTGAAACAGAACCGGGAGTAATACGAAGCTTCTTCAATCAAGACATAAAAGGCATACGCCTTATACGTGAAGAAAACATAATTGAAGATATTACCGGGCATGAGGATTAAGCTGGCTGCTGTAGTATTTGCCTGCATGGTGGCAGGGTCCGCACTCTGCCACGCAGCGGGACCATCTCATATTGTTGTATTGAGAAGCGAACAGAGCTCGCTCCCTGAATCCATTTTGAGAGAAACTTTTGCAACAATTGAGCGATGCCGCCACACGCTCATACAAAGGCGGGACGAAAATGGTCTGTGGAAACTTGCCGACAACACATCAACTGTTTTTCCTGTGCTTGCCTTAATCGGAGATGACTCCGATTTTTATAATTCCATAGTTGAGGAGTCATGTTCTGCATCAAGTCTGCTGATTGACGATATCATCTCCAAGCCATGGGATGAAATTTACTATGGAGAAGCTGCGTACATGGCATTGGTCTACTCATTAACGCAGAATTGTCAGAATAAAAACCGCCAGCTGGTCGATCGGCTTACAAAAACACGGCTCGAGAACCGGGCAGACCCGAAGGTTCGCCTGATTGGGCTGCTGGCAACAGAATTAAACAGTATCAGCATTCCGGGTAGGTGGGCATCATTGGCAAACGATATTTTCAAAGATTCGGAACCTACTGCAACGAGGGTAGCCATTTCTGCCATATGCAGATTTATGAACAGTCTGGAGATCTCCGGCAGCATGCAACCCGGCAAAGATGTGCTTGCCCATGCAAGATGGCTGTCAAAACATCTCGATCTCGGATTCGGCAAAAAAACACCGATTCCTGACCCGGTATCACCTGAATCAGCTTTTTTTACTGCCGTGCTTGTGTCGCAGCTGCCCAGGCAAATGCTTATAGAAGACGCTACACTTATGCCCTACAACTGGCGCAACCATCTCGCAAATCGACTCATTGCACAACAACTTAACGATCCCGAAAGCGGTCTCAACTACTGGGACACCTCAGACACCCCCTCCCCGTACTCCGACAGAGCACTGTACGATACAACATACGCTATAATGGCACTTATGCTTATGACTCAATAAAGGGATAATATGAATACAGGTATTAAAAATCGTTTTAAAATCTTTTTTGTTTTTTTCCCGGCACTGGGATTGCTCCTATTTGCGTCATCCTGCAAAACTACCGGCAAATCCGATGGCAGAGAAAAACTTGCTGTTGTCTTGAGTAACGATGTAGTAAACATAACAGTCAATCCTGCATATGGCGGACGACTATTAGCTATACAATACGGTTCAGACGGTGAAAACCTCCTGTGGGAAAACCAAAACGCTGACAAAGTGATGTGGAACTGGGAAAACCATGGAGGTGAAAAGACCTGGCCCGGACCTCAGGAAATATGGGAAGACATCTCGGGATACGCATGGCCGCCACCCAAAACTTTTGACTACATGCCGTATAGAGTGCTGACTCAAACTGCCTCCACTATCGTTATGCGTTCATCAGTTGATGATGACTGGAGAATGTACCTGGATAGAACAATTTCGATATCGAATGATGTTGTCCTGGTGTCATCACACTTTCATAAAATTTTGCCCGATGACTCAATGCCGGCAAACCGCGTAACAAACTGGTCGATTTCACAGTTGCCCGTGCCGCAAAAGGTATACATTAAATTAATGGGCAAAAAGCGATGGGGAGTTTCATCCGATGATCACTCAGAACTTCCCGTAACAGTGCTTATTGCTGATGAATCGGATATAGTTGTCGTTGATTTTGCAGGCTATAGCTTGTCTGGCAAAACGAATTTCGATTCAAATATTATGGCAATCCCCACTGACAAGGGTTTTTTCGTAATTCGTCAAAAAAATGGGATTATTGAAGAGCCATACCATTCTGCAGGACCGGAGCAGGCTCAGCTTTACTTCAGCGGTTTAGATGACGATGTGCCCCGGCATTCCGCATATATAGAAGTGGAATTCTGTACTGATACTCCAGAGCAAACGATTGAATTTCGTTTTCTGACATTTAGTAACGATAGTGATGCTGAAGATCAGATTTTAAACCTGTTAACAGAAATTGCAAAGGATAGTGATTGATCTCCGCAAACCGCCGTGGTTGCAGGGAAGGTAGGGCGAGTTTAATTTTCATGATCGTGTACGAAAAACGTGTGCCGCTCCGCTGTGAACGTGTACGATCTCCCGACAAGTGCGGCAGTGCGGGAACAAGTGGCTGTTAACTCAATTTCCTGACATTTACATATCGTGCCAACTGCTCCACTTGCGATATTGGCGGGTATTCTGCCCCGTAAACTGTAGTCGCAGCAGCTCCGGCAGCAGAAGCGTAGCGCATTGCTTCTTCACTGACCTGCCGCCCGGGAAAATAGTGATGGCAGAATTCTGCCAAAAGCGCATCACCTGCCGCCGTAGTATCCAGTACCTCAACTTCCGGGGAACTGACATGGTACACACTTTTGCAAAGCAATTCTCTGAATCCAAACCAACTGCCGCCGGCTCCGTCTGATATGATAACGCACTCACAACTGTCGAGAAGCTCCAGGGCAGCATCTCGGAAATCCTCATCTGATGCTATCGAACGCTTGAGAAGTTCCGAGCATTCCTCTCTATTAGGTTTAATCATGCATGGTTGCACCGCAACCCCATACTTGAGGGCTTCTCCAGAAGTATCAAGCACCGCGGTCACACCTGCACTACGCAACAGCACAATAATCTCTGCATAAGCATCCTGTGGCATATTGTATGGAAGAGAACCTGCCAGAATGCATATATCAGATCCTTCAATGCACGGCTTTACAAGCTGCTCATAACTCCAGTCATTGTCTGACAAGTTTGGGAATGCATTTTTATTTATTTTAAACATTCCTTCCGGTGAAACAAACATGGCATTTGCTCTCGTAGCGCCATCAATACGTTTCATGAAGTCTTCAATCCCGTATTCTGCCATCATTTCCATGAAGGATTCTTCATTATCGCTCCCCAAAAGACCTGATGCTCGCACATTATGCCCTCTTCCGGAAAGCCACCGTGCCACATTCAGTCCCTTGCCACCGGGGGTCACAGTTTCCGCTGACACCTTTATGACGTCTCCCGGTTTTGGAAATGAAGCAAGCCTGAAGCAAATATCCTCTGCAGGAGCAAGAGTTATTGTTGAGAAGGAACACATGTGCGCATTATTTGTGTACAAGCGGCTCGAACCCCATATATTCGCCCTGACGAGTTGCATCAACAACTGATTGCCAGAGCATTCCATTAACATCAATCTTCTGTCGTTCTATTGTTGCAAGGGCGATCGGAACGTGCATATATACTCCGGCACATTGCCCTATAACGCAGTCGGAGCGTCCTGCCATTGCTGCATGAACAGCATTTTTCGCCAGTGTATAGCATAGAATCGCATCCGTACCGCAGGCCGGCACACTGCGGATACTATAACTGGGATCAAAATACTTAACTGTTACACTTTCATTTTTTTCAGCAAAATAGCTTTCTATCCTGCTCTTTAAAAACTCACCGATATCCTTCTTGCGAACATTTCCTGAAGGATCACGTCTTACCTCCTCATTATCTATATGTTCCTGTCCGGCTCCTTCCGCCACCACGACAACAGCATGAGTTTTACCTATGCTGAATCTGCGCTCCAGAGCTGTAAGCACACCATGTTCGCCCTCAAGCTCAAATGGTTCTTCAGGAATCAGGCACATATTCACAACAGAGTTCGCCAGGCATGAGTAAGCTGCAATAAAGCCTGAGTCCCTGCCCATTAATTTTACGAGTCCCACGCCATTGTAAGCACCTTTTGCTTCAATGTGTGCTGCGGTAATCACTGGTCCGGAAGCATAAACTGCAGTTTCAAAACCAAAGCTGCGTCCAATAAAAGCCAGATCATTATCAATGGTCTTGGGCACTCCGATAACACTTATCTTCAAATTATTCCGCTTCGCCTCTTCGGCAATATCATGGGCAGCCCGTAGTGTTCCGTCACCGCCAATGCAGAAGAGGATATTAAGATTCAAACGTGCCAGAGTATTTACAATTTGCCTCGTATCCTGAGCTCCGCGAGAACTGCCGAGAATTGTTCCGCCTTCATGATGAATATCGTCAACAACATCCGGATCCAGTATTAACGGTTCATGCCCATAGGATGGTATGAAGCCTTCCAATCCGTATTTTATGCCGAATATATGGAGGACACCATACTCAAACCACAAGCAACGTACAATTC
>JAAZFF010000178.1 GCA_012511845.1 Lentisphaerota bacterium | reverse complement strand
TTGCTCCAAACCCGCCAATGCACATTTTATTTATCGTCTGACTTCTTTCAGGTGTTGTTATTGCGGCGTCCCATGTTTCAGGCTCAATGGGTTCTGTGATTATACTCGCCATAACCTCATGAACATCATCAGGGTTGTTTACATACTTTGCCACTACCATATAAGTTTCACCGGCAGAAGCATTTTCCACAAGCGGTAGCATATCGGTATCAGTTTTCAGTACTAGGTCAACTCGTGATGAATCTTGTCGAACAAATGCCACAACAAAACCATTTTCCCCAAACGTATTAAGATCAGGAGATGCTGTACCTTGTACTCCGATTGTATCAAAGGATACGAAAACATTTGTGAATTTTTCTGGAAAAGTTCCTTTGTATTTGACAAGGAAACTGTAGTACGTTGTGCCGGTTAAAGCAGGAGATACAATGTTGCGGAATCCTGCTCTTGGATTGCCGCTTCCCTCCCCAACAGAAAAACAACCATCCTGCGCTGCCAATTTGATTGCAGTTGGAGGCTCGAGGTTATTGTTGCTGATCCGGATTGCCGTTGAGCCTGCTCTCCAGATATTCGCCGAATTGTCCTTGAAGCCGACTATTGATGCATGTTGGGGATTGGCATTATTGGCAACCCTATCCACAGGATACGCATTGGCTACAGTAACAGGGAAACCATCGTAATATAATAGCGTTGCCTGTACCGATGCAGCAACAGTTACAAAAAACAGCACCAAAGCCGGTTTATAAAAATGCTTCATAGTCTTCTCCTTCTTGTTTGGGTATGTTGAGAACAAACTGTAAATATGCTTCTTACTTTATAGATATAACTGTTTGCTCAGGCTCAACTATGACTGAACCTGTTCCAAAAATAAAGTCAGGATAATCATCAGCCGTGTATACGACGCATGGCAGCAGTTCATCATCAACAGAAAACATCCTTGCAGTGACATCGAACCCGTCTGTGAAAAGGCGTGCTGAATTTCCTTCTGCCCCAATTGCCAACAGGCGGATATTTTTTGTCAACCTCACTGCAGCATGATTTTTTAAAACCCATGTTGTAGCAGTAAAGCGTTCATCTGTATCGAGTTTGGGCGGCAGATGCGTACACATTGCCGTATCAAACGGACCATCCCCGACATCAATATTATCGACTATCACAACACCGGAAGATTCTGTATCACCCGCCATCTGCAAAGCAATTGTTCCAGCCGCACTTCCCGGAACAGTATCCGAACCGTAATTACCACGCGCCGTAATAGTGCCGGTAAAATCATCTATCATAGCAGCAGGATCTTCGAGTTTTATACGTATTCGCCCACCTGAACCGCTTCCGTAAGTAGAATCTTCTCCCCCATCAGCAGCTATAACTCCATTTCCCGAAAGACTTGATGTTGTAATATTGATAGTACCACCGGTAGATCCACCTCGACCAGAACCGGGATAGCTAAAACCGTTCGAAAGTATCTTCCCATTTAACGTAGTAGTTCCGTCAACCTTCAGTATAATTAACCCCCCACCGGAAAAATAGAGGTTATCACCGCGCCCGGATGAACCGTAGTTGAGCGGATTAAGCACACTTCCATAAGTAACATTATTTGTGGCACCCTCGCCTCCGTATGATGACCCCGTACCATCATCTCCTTCTGAAGGACGGTATCCTGGTCCGGCGAGGTAGAAACCGCGCGCCATGCCGTTCGCCTGGTTTACGCCGCCATTACCGGCATTAATCTGCGCACCGGCACCTACAAACAGATCACCGCCGATGTTAACCGACACTGCGTAAACAGGTGCGTTTGAAGGTCCTTCATGAACCCAGTAGCCGCCTTCAAGATAACAGTCGCCTGTTATTGTCAGGGGTTGCTGCGGAGTCGTATGGAATAATACTCTGGTGTCCGCAGGCGTGAACGCATACGGCTGGCGCCAGCCCGCAACAACTGAAGTTGAACCGGGTAGCCAATCTAAATCATTTTGTGCATATTCAGGAGAGAAAACAACAATATGTTCTGAAGTGGGAACAACGCCAAGTGACCAGTTGTCGGGGTCAAGAGACGACGTGGAAACTGATCCCACAAATGCGTTTGTCGGTGCTGACGGCAAAACCGCTTCGGTAAAAGTGATTGTAACGCTGTTTGACTCCGAAAGCATATACCTTGCGTTTGGATCAAGAGACAAAGTCACTGCCCGTTCCGTCTTGTCATTCCAGTCGGGTTTCGGGAACAGTGAAAGAGTGACTGAAGATTCACCCACCGGGATCCTGGCGGGGCTCTCAGTTGAGAGCGTGTAGTGAACACCGGATTGTGCTGTGCCGCCCAAAGTAAATGGTACGCTCAATTCAACATTTGCGCAATTATTCTGCTCAGGACGTGAAATCACCACACTTGCCGGTACAGGACTGTTTTCCGGCACTGTTTCAGGTGCTTCAATCGCAACGTCTCCTGTCATAAAGTATACGGGAGAAGGAGTAGCATAAGCTGTGCCGCTTTCGTTTGTCGCAGCAAAACGGAAATAATATAGAAAGTTTGAATTCAAGCTAACGGGATAAGTATAATTCAAATCAGAAACTGCCGTACCAAGCGAAATTTTGTTTTCCCAGTTAGCAAAAACGGCGCCGCCATTGGCAGTACCATACAGGACAAAGAGGTCAGCAGCAGGAACACCTGCGAAATCTACGGCAGCATAGAAAGTTGCACCCGTTGCTGTCAGATTGCTCATGACGCATGACTCACTGACGAAACTTGCTACACCATCAACTTCCTGCGGTATCAGATAAAGATCAGTGCCTCCCGGAAAAGAGTCACTAGCTTCAACTATGAAAACAGATGCAAAATCATTTTCTGCTACAGTCTCCCCGTCATATCTCATTCTGGGACTGTCACCACTGAAATAGCGGTCATAGATTTCTTCAGGAGAGCAGTTGGTTATGCTTATGACACAATCGGAGCCAGCCGGAAAGTTAAGATGAGCTGAGCCGACCTGATAAAAACTGTCCCATGAAGAATCTCGAAGATATATATGGCCGCCTCTGGCGTTCAATATTCCTTCCGTATTCTGTGGGGCAAGTTTCCCTGTGTATATAACTCCGTTAAAATCAATTTCAGCGTTAAATTGAAATTCTGCCATTCCATTATCAATTATGCCGCCGTTAAAAACCCATTTATCGTTCGCCACAAATGTATGACCGGCTCTGCGGAATAATCCACCGCTGTTCAACACAACGCTTCCACCATCATGAAGATGAAATGCACCTGCTGAACCTGTATCGAAAGAACTGCCGTTTTCAAGAACAATGGTACCGTATATCTGCATCCAGGCAATGCCGCCCGTCTGTATGAATGAGCCGCCTGGCCCCATTGTCAGCGTTGTGCCGGTATCTCTTACAAGATCATTGCCCGCTATATACTCAACAGAGCCATTAGTAATAAGAACATCATCAGAGGCTGACGGCACACTGTTGCCGGACCAGTTTTCGGGCGTAAACCACAGCCCGTCAACACCGTCCCCCGTCCAGGTGATTGGTTCGCCAATAGCGGGAAAAAGTACAAGAAACACGATAACCAAAGCAAATATTTGTTTAATAACTTTCATGCATGGACTCCTTTAATTTGAGTAATAAATGGAAACACTATTCTTGACATAATAAAAAATAGAAACGGCAACCAGCAGTCATTACTGAATAAATGAACTGTTCGGCTTTTTGTTAAAAATTCACGCAGTGGATCTTTCATGATTCTATAAATTTTAATACCAAAATTTTATCAGACAGAAAAAAAATCTACAAGAAAATAATAATCGACTTGACGATGTGAGAAGCAACCAATGTAGCATAGACATTCTTGTATGTGTGTTGATAGGCAATCTCAATTCGGCCAGACCCAGCAAGCCGTGGCAGAGTCTGGGGGATTGAAAACAGTTGCTTAGAAGGTAGGGACGGCGTGCTCGGCGTGCACAAGCGCAGTAGAGCAGACACAGGCAAGAATGCCTGTGCTACAGTGGCGTTTCAGCAGAACGCTATTCTGCTCAACCATTGCCACGCACACCCTCAAGTACGCCGTGTCGCAGCCCTTAAAAAGCAAAACACCCAATAACAGCAGGGATTAGGAGTACTATTCAGAGTTCAACTGCTCTTTTTAGGATTACTTATCATAGCCATGTAATCTCTATAAAACAGTTCCCGGCACGCGTACCACTTGCACTAAAAACTGTATGAGTGTATTCTCTGTAGCTGAAAAACAAGTCTGATACGTGAAATGCTGCTATATCTTGCCAAAAGAGTGTTGTTGATGATTCCCACATTTTTGGGAATCACAATTCTTTGTTTTACAATAACGCAATTTGTTCCAGGCGGCCCCATAGAACAAAGGCTTGGTGAAATGCGCGGCGTTTCAGGC
>JAAZFF010000177.1 GCA_012511845.1 Lentisphaerota bacterium | reverse complement strand
TACTTGCATGATGGCATAATCGTTCTCGTACTCGTACACGATTTAACCTTCGCATATACATCCTCGTGTACGTATAACGTGTACCGCTTCGCTGTGAACGAGTACGATCTTTCGGGAAGGTAGGGCGCGTTTCTCCGCAAACCGCCGTGGTAGAGAAGCATTTCAATAGGGTCAACACGGTCAATAAGGTCAAAATCAAAGTCTGGAGTTCCGAGCCTGGAGGCAAAAGAGTGATCAGTCGTCTCTTCGTCTTTCCCGTGGAGATTTCCTTTTCAGATTAAACAGGGAATCCGCAGCTCTGCGACCGGCATCAGCACCGATTCCACCTGTAAAAGCACCTGTTGTCGCCCCTATCGTGGCGCCGACTATACCTTTGAGCCGACTCGTCCAGCTGTTTGCCCTTTGCACAATAGCCTCTTCTTCTACAGATGCAAGTTTCAGTGCCTGCGCCCGCATTGCCTCTGCATCTGCATGAGCCTCCGACACCTTGCGCGACGCCAACTCCTGTTCGGCTGCCTGTCGTTCCATCGCCATTTGCTGCATACCTGCATGAGCGTCTGCCAGGGCACGCTCGCGTTTCATTTTACGACTCTGTGCAAATGCTTCCATAGGGCTTGCAATCTGTATTTCTGATGAAGCACTGTATTCAGGCATTGTGGCTTCAGCAGCTGCCAATGGGTTAATCTTCTTTATTTCCGTCTTCCCAACAGCCGGTTCCGGAGCCTGTTTGCGATTCAGCCAAATAGCAAGGGGTGGAGTCTGTGCATTTTTTTTCAGCTGCTCTATCCATGTCTGAATTTCACTTAAAAGACGCCCGCCTTCTGCAAAAGGCTCAGCAAGCCGGCTTTCCAGCATCGTCCGTCTGAGCACAGCATACTCTAGAGGCTCTATCTTCAATTCTGTATCTGCAATCAGTTTTTCGAGATACTCCAGATCGTTATTATTTTCAGCACTTGTATATTCCGCAACAAAATTGCCAAATGTATTTTGGGCATCTTTTCCGAACTGTTCATCAAGGGCTCCGCGAAGCTTGTCAAGCTCCCGGTCAAACCAGGCATCAGACTCATCCAAAATCTGTTCACCGCTCTCCTCTGCAAGCGGCTCCGCCAGTTTGTCAATCTGCGCCTGCACTTCACTTGCAAGGGCATACCGCATATAAGCATTAAGCAGCACACTGCTGTCGCTTGCTGCCATGACGGCAGAAAAAAGCATCAAATAAGTGGAAACTGTTAATAGGCGTAGTATTTTCATTATTCTCTCCTCAAGGTACCACCGCACGAGCCTGAATCTTTCCGGAACCTATATCAAGTATCTGCAGTTTCAGACCATCCGGGGGTGACATTACAAGCAGCTCCGCCAGTTCTTCAGTCGGCAATGCCGATTCCATGCTGAACTCGGCAACCCCCGCCGTATAGCTGCGTTGAGCTACATCTCTCAACTCGGAAGTTCGCCCGCGCAAAGTATCGCGGAGAGCTTTGAGCTTCCACATCTGGTCAACACCGCCCACCGTCATATCAACGTAATGATCAAACGTGTCGGCACCGGTTCCGCCCGCACCTGCCGGTGCCCACCTTGCTAGCATATCCGGCAGCAGGGTATCGAGCACTTTCTCGCCTGCTCCGCGTAATGCCTTTGCACTTCCGCTTACATCTTCAAGCCCGACAACCGTTACATCATCCGATGCTGCCGCAAGTGTAGTAGAGTTGTCGGTTCGTACTGCTCTCAGAGTTGCCACAGCCTGGTACGAACGCAAGTTGGTATCTGATATGCGACGCGCCGACGGCTTAGCAACTGCCTCTCCAATCAGAACGATGTCCGCTCCGAACTGTGCACCCAATGCCGCCGCTCCACGGTTATCCCCCGCAGCAATCAGCATCTGCTGTCCCTTGGCAATATTGGCACGAACCATATCCTGGTCGACAACAGGTATATTCAGAGAAATCATTTTCCGTACTGCCATAGCTTCGACCTCTGCCGTAGCTATCGTGCCGAGGCTCTTTTCATCCACTATTATCATTACCCTCGGCATAGCCGAAGCCGGCAACGCTACAGGCTTCGGTGCCGGCCTGCTGCCGGACCCAGCAACTGCCGACACTCGCTGTACCGGCGGCGGACTGTATATCTGCTGAACTCTTGTAGCACAACCTGATACCAGAAAGAAAGTTGACAATAAAGTTATCGATAAAGATTTCATGCTCACAACTCCTTATTAGTTTAAGTGCCTCCCCAACGCCAAAGCCATATCGTGTACTACCTTGCGGGATTGTCGGGCAAGAGTATCGTTGCGCCCTCCCTGTGCGGCATGATCCACGCTCCATAAGATTTTGCCGCTATTGCAATCAATAAGACGAACGGAGATTCCCACCACCGGATAGGTGCGACCGCCACGTGCCACAGTTTCGTATTCCGAAACCGTACCTATAATAACGCCTTCAGCCCCTGCCATCTGACCCAGTCTGGCAGCCTCACCCGCTGTTAACCCCGAGAGTATAATCTCCGTCTCGCCAAGCACTCCGGTCATCTGTGCCCTTTCCACCAAATCATATCGCCCCAGCTTCATCATCTCCGTTACAAACTGATCCGACACAGAATCCCCTATAAGGGTAGTTGCCGCCTTGAAGGGCATAATCCCTACATTTGTGATCTGTAACGCTTGAGGTGACACGAAAACTCCAGGTCTTCCTGTTCCGACTCCCCCGGAACTCGAGCCTGCCGGTGTTGTGCATGATGTTAAAAAAGTCGCAAATACTATTAACAAAAAACTAAGCTTTCCCATACTGCTCCCCTGTTATTAATCCCAGACTCCGACAAAATAATTTCCATCACTTTCAGAACCGTATACGGTTCACGAGCTCCAGCCGGTTAAAATTAGCGGACCACACTCACTCGGCTCTGCCGGTGGAGGTGATTTTTTGTGTTCACCCCCACCTTTTCCCGGAGTAGCCTCCGGTACTGTGCATTCACCGTCGCATCCACTGTCCCCGGGGACAATCCGCGTCGGTGTTTTATCTTGGGCCGTTAAAGCTTCTCGTTTTTTAGCCCTTCTTTCCTTCCTCCCGTCATATATTTCATAGATTGCCCTGTTGGCTGCTCCGTGTCCAAACTCTTCTCCAAAAGCCGCGCCACCTTCTGCAATGCCTGACTCAATCGCATCTCCTATTACCCTGCCCCAACTTTGTTCACGAGCCGCTCCGGCTGTCTCACGAGCCGAGGCTGCCTGAATATCCCTTGCATCGCGTCCGCCGAAATCACGTATAGTTTGTGCATCACGCATCTGCTGATCACCGCTGTTGGCGGATTCGGACATCCTTGCGTTATGCCCCATTGTTGCTGAACCAAGCTGACCTTTTTGTCCCTGTTCACTCTCCCACTGCGAAATAAATATCTCAGCCGTATTATATCCGCTCGATACACCTAAACCTACTTCAACATCACTGCCGGCTTCCGCACCGCGCAAATCGTCTCCACCCATGGTAGTTTTCCCCTCCCCTGTCCCTCCGGCATAGACAGTCTGCGAAACAACGTTGCCTGACGCATCAGTAGTTGTTTCTGTTATGGAAACCAGATTACCAGCCGCATCACGTGTCTCTGATATAGTAGTTCTTGTGCCATCCGATCCCTGAACATAGCCCTGAGTCGTTGTCTTTTCGCCATGCGAGTCCTGTTCCTGTGCACTTTCAGCTTCAAATCCGTAGGATTCATCGGGCTGATCATCGCTCATGGCGACTTGACCTTTTTCGCCATAATCCTCCTCTTTTTCGTCCTTCGTTTTCCGACTGGGTACATCGTCAGGTTCTTTCTCTGCAAATTTTTCCGGTTGTTCTTCAGGAGTTGATTCTTCCTGTGTATCATCCTGCGCAATTTTTTGCTCGTCCGGCTGAACATCCGATCCTTCATTATCTTCTGTTCCTGCTACATCTCCTGTATCCCTCTCTGCAGATTCTTCAGGTTCTGTCCCGGCAAACACATCAGGCAATTCCGGCTGTTCTGCATCCTCTGACCCGGGCACCTCCTGCTGTTCTGCAAACTCACCTCCATCACCTGCTTCCATTCCCTCTTCCGATGAAAATCCGTCCTCCTTGCTCTGTTGAACAGCTTCTTCGAGGCGCGCAATAGCTTCACGCCTTGCCTGCATCTCATCATCACGCTTACGCATCTCATCAAACCAGTCCTGCTGCTCTTTTGCAATCCGCTCCTCTGCTTCCCTACGCTCCGCCTCCCTTTCCTCCTCTTCAGCTCTTGCTTTTTCATCCCTCTCAGTATGCCAGGCTTCATCATATGCGCGCTCTTCATCAGTACGCATATCAAAACCCTTGCCAATCAGGTAGTCATTCATCCATTTGCCTACCGGCAACTCGTCCTTCTCCTCTTGAGTTTTGGCATGCCAGTATTCACGGAATTTTTGAACATTCTCGTTTGGTTCCCTATCACGGTCTCCTAGTCCGGCTTCGTGAAGTCCGTCTTTTGCCAACTTGTGAGCCTGCTTCCGCGACCAGCCCTCCGGATCAAGAAACATATTCGGGTCTGAATCATCCGCACGTTCTTCAAGCCATTTATCAAGAGCTTTGTCGCGTTCCCTGACAGTCGGTGCCTCCGGCCAGGTACGATTCTTTATCATACGGCTTATAACGAGTCTTTCTGCCCAGGTAACCTCTTCACCGTCACCCCACTTTTTCATTATATACTTATAAAATTCAACAGATTGCGGTGTGGGCTGCGCACGATAACCGGGTCGGCTGATCGAACGCCAGTCACCAACAGCATTGAAATCGTCAGCATTTTCAAGGTTGCGTTTTTGCGCAGGTTGCTGAAGACTTTTTTGTGTCGTACCGGACTTTCCGCTGCTGTCCTGCGCTATCAGCATGGTAGCCAGTACACAAAAAATGTATACAGATTTTATTTTCCCAGTCGTAAACATGGCATTTAATTCCGTTCTTTATCAACTGCTTCAGGAATTTCGGACAAGTCGCTTTTAATCGTCTTGCCATCGGATTGTCGCAGGAGCACAAATTGACCGTCCCTGCACGATACTGCAAGGTGAATTACAGATGCAGACGCCAACTGTCTGCGAGTCAGACGCCATTCACCTTCAGTTAACAACCCCTGTTCTACAAAGTCTGTGTTGTCGAGCACGCCTATGGGCTGTTCAAGTCCCGGTATTGAAACAAGCCCGATAAAAAGTGCCACATTATTCAATTGCTCTTCAGCCAGCTTCATGGCATCGGTCTGTGACAGTTCGCCGAACTTCGCTGAAAGCTCACCATCGCCTGCCGTCAGAAAGCGCCAGTTTAAGATTCTGGTTTCCGGATTCCAGCTTACAGAGTGAAATACAGGCAGCTCTCCTTCACGGTTAAAGCTGTTAAATGCTTTTCCCTCTTTGTCAAAGTTCTCCAGCAACAGACTGAACAACGACACCTTAGTAGTCTGAAGTTTCTTTATCGAGGCATCGGCAGGCAAAGCCATCACGAGCACACACATTAATAACACTGCTACCCTCGGCAGTAAAATATGCCGTATCAGGTAAGGGAAAATCGATCTGGTAACGCATGATTTATTTCTCATGACAACCCTTTCACTATAAGGTTAAACTGCTAATAGACAACAAGTGAAAACAACACCAGCAAATACTACACCACTATAGTCGCAAAAAACCTGCCGACTTGCCAACAAGAATTGACCAACAAGTCTAATTTCAGATTACGTACGTTACCGGTGCCTAGATCGTTTTCGAATCCGATAACGATGTTATTATTGGAGCCGCTGAGGGTGTTTCTGCATCTTGTTTTACTTATTGCTGTATGTTAGACTGTTTCAAGTATAACGTATAATTGCACTTAAGGAGAAAATTGATGAAAGCTGCTTCTGAAATGAAATCACTGAAAGATGAATTTACTCTTGCGAATGGCGTCGGCATGCCTTGTGTAGGATTTGGAACCTGGCAGATACCTCCAGGAGATGACACATTTAACGCAGTTACCGAAGCAATTCGTGTTGGTTACCGACACATTGATACAGCTGCCATTTACGGCAATGAAGAATCTGTTGGTTCGGCAGTCTAGAAAAGCCCGGTTGCCCGTAATGAACTTTTTGTAACAACAAAATTATGGAATGATAACAAAACGTTCGACGCTGCTATAAGTGCCTTCGATGAGTCAGTGAGTAAGCTCGGTCTCGACTATGTTGATCTTTACCTGCTTCACTGGCCTGCCGTTGAAAAAACCGATGGTAAAGAATGGCGTTCCGTGAATCGCGAAAAATGGCGTGCATTGGAAAAATTGTATAAAGAAGGACGAGTTCGTTCAATAGGTGTAAGCAACTTTCTTCCCCACCATTTAGAAGCCCTTTTTACTGATGCTGAAGTAAAGCCGATGGTTAATCAAATAGAAATTCATCCCGGATTCTCACAACAGGCAACGGTTGATTTCTGTTGGGATAACAACATAATTCCCCAGGCATGGAGTTCCATTGCCAAGGGTGCTGTACTTGAAAACGAGACGCTCGTTTCAATAGCATCAAAACTTTCAAAAACACCTGCTCAGATTAGTCTGCGCTGGATTTTGCAGAATAGAGCCGTGCCGCTTCCAAGGTCTCAAAGACCTGAACGGATGGTTGAGAACGCTTCAATTTTTGATTTTACCATATCGGATGAAGATATGGAGGCACTTGACAATATTCCACAATGCGGAGGGGCCTGTGCGAATCCTGATGAGCGTGAGGAATTTTAACCGATTTCATGTTTACATCCAGTGAACATAAAAACCAGTACGTAAAATAAAGCAATGAAAATACGAAAACTTAGAACAAATCATTTTACAAACCCTGTCGGTTTCAGCATTGAACCACTAACCCTATCCTGGGTAGTTGATTCGGAAAAAGCAACTAAGCAGAAAACAGCACGCATAGAAATTGCAACCGATTCAAAATTTGCCGATATCGTGTTCGATAGCGGTAACGAATCGAAGATCAGTTCAGTAGCCTACTATCCTGATTTTACTCCTGAAAAACGAACACGATATTTCTGGCGCGTTACCGTTGTTGCCAATACCGGTGAAAGCGCTACCGCAAAAGCTTTTTTTGAAACAGGAAAGAAAAAAGAAAGATGGCAGGCAAAATGGCAAACGTCACCATTCAATTCTGACAATAAGCACTTTTTTATTAAGAAAACTTTTTCATTAGCTGATTTCTCAGATGCCCGTGCGTATTGCTCGGCTCTTGGTATTTATGAGCTTGAAGTAAACGGTAAACGCGCGACTGATGAAGTTCTGCTTCCCGGATATCATTCATACACTCAGCAGATACAGGTACAAACATTTGATATAACAAAGTTGCTGAAAAAAGGTGAAAACACCATTGGAATGCATGTCGGTCCCGGATGGTACAACTCGGATCTGGGCTGGGCGGATGCAGATAATTTTGGTGCTAACACAGCAGCAATTTGTGAAGTTCGTGTCAAAACCGGCAAAACTGTAAAACTGGTAGCAGCAACTGACAACTCTTGGGTCTGTGCAAAGTCACCTGTAGTAAAGAGCAGTATATATTATGGAGAAGACTACGATGCAAATCTTGAGATAGAAGACTGGTCAACTAATGAATGCAAAGCCGGTGACTGGGTTGAAGCCGTTCTTTTCACGCCACCCAAAGGAACTGCGGGTCCGTTGCATGACAGATATTCCCCGCCCATAACTATACATGAAACACTCAAGCCGGAAATTATCAAGACTCCTGCTGGTGAAACAGTTCTTGATTTCAAGCAGAATTTTACAGGCTGGTTCGAAATCAAAAACAGAGCTGCTGCAGGTAAAACATGGAGTATACAAGTCGGAGAGCTGCTCCAACAGGGCAATTTTTTCCGGGACAACCTGCGCAAGGCAGAAGCACAGTACACATACACGTCGGATGGCAACGAAGCTGTCGGGAGACCTCCCTTTACCTTTTACGGCTTCCGTTTCATGAGGCTGAACAACTACACAAATGATGTAAATCCTGAAGATTTTAGAGGGTATGTTGTACATTCAAAATTAGATAGAACAGGATACATCAAAACATCCAATGCAAAAGTAAATAAATTGTTCAGAAATGCTTTATGGGGACAAAAAGGCAACTTCCTTGATGTACCGACAGACTGCCCGCAGCGTGATGAGCGACTGGGCTGGACCGGCGATGCCCAGGTATTTTCTGGAACAGCATACTTCAATATGGATTGTTCAGCGTTCTACCAGAAATACATGAACGACCTGATTTTAGAACAGAAAGTCTACGATGGCGGCGTGCCACACACTGTACCTGCATTGATGGACTGGCTCAGAAACAAACAGGGATACGGTGCATGTGCCTGGGGTGACGTAGCAACTGTGTTGCCCTGGACTTCCTATGTTTTCTCCGGAGACGTGGAGCTCCTGCGCAAACAATATATTGCGATGAAGGAATGGGTACGCTATATAAAGACGCAGGACGACAAGCATGGAAGCAAGAGACTGTGGCAGTCTGGCTATCACTTTGCCGATTGGCTTGCACTTGATAACTACAAGCACCCCGAAAGTTCAGAAGGCGGCACAGATCAACATTATGTAGCTTCAGTATACTATGCAAGATCCGTTGAGCTCACATTAAACGCTGCACGAGTACTCGATGAGAAATCAGATGTTGAGTATTATTCAAAATTACTTGCTGAAGTAAAAGAAGCATTTGTAAATGAATATTTTTCACCTAACGGTCGCTGTGTTGTAAATACACAGACAGCCAACGTCCTGGCTCTGCACATGAATCTCGTACCGGAAAAATTTAGAGACCGCCTTATCATGGATCTTGTCAAAAAAATTAAAGACAATGGTATGGCGTTATCGACTGGATTTCTCGGCACACCCATTCTTTGCCGCGTTCTGTCTGATAATGGCTACCCTGAAGTGGCATACGCTCTTCTCCTGCGTGAAAAACTACCGGGCTGGCTGTATGAGGTCAACATGGGAGCCACAACCATCTGGGAGCGCTGGAACTCAGTACTTGAAGCCGGCTCTGTGAGCGATATCGGCATGAACAGCATGAACCACTATGCATACGGCTCCATCGTTGAATGGATGTACAGGCATCTTTCAGGATTAAATCCGTTGGAAGACTCCCCCGGCTTCCGTAAAGTAGAAATCAGACCCGACCCCCCGCAGGACTTCAAGTACATTGACATGAAGTATGATTCACCCGCCGGCATGTATGCTGTCAGTTGGAAACTCGCTAAGAATCGTGTTGAATTCAATTTCACAATTCCATTCAGCGCACAGGCTAAAATCTTCCTGCCCAACGCACCGGCAACGGTGAAGGTAGGTGGAAAGTCTGTTAATACAGCAAGGGGCTTTACCCTTACGGCAGGAAATTACAAGGTTGCCTATACTTAGAAAAAGGCAAAATAACTTTTTAATAAAGTAACGCACAAAATCCGGCATCGAAATTTATTTGGTGCCGGATTTTAATATTCTGCTAAAGTCAATTTCCGGAAAATTTGCCTTGTCATATATCCATGGAACAGAAATCAACTTAGATGCGCTATATTTTCGTGTCAGGTATTTTGATATAAATTGCTGTGTATCTTCTTCGATCTTTGAATCAGTCTCAGGAGCCCGGTTATAAACTATTCCTGCAATATGCACATTTGCAGACTTTGCAACTTCTATCGACATGATTGTGTGGTTCAAACTTCCAAGCCGACTTGAAGAAACAAGTATCACCGACCAGTTTTCTTCTGCAACAAACTCAATAGTTAATAATTCTTTAGTAAGTGGAGTTGCCAGTCCTCCTGCACCTTCAACGAGTATAACATCATATGAAAGTTGAAGTTTATTGAGAGAACTTCGTATTTTCTTCAGATTCAGAGTTCTATTTTCTAAATGCGCCGACAAATGCGGTGACGCTGGAAATTTAAATATTTCAGGAGCTGTGACCCCAGCAAGATCTTCCGGCAACAAGCCTGTTCCCATCAAGTCACGATGCTTTCTGATGTCTTGGGAAATACCATCGGAGCCGGTTTCTACAAGTTTAAAAGTTATAACTCTGACTCCGTTTTTGTGCAGATATCTTGCAAGCAAACCGGTAATGAATGTTTTTCCGACTCCAGTATCGATACCGCCTATAAAATAAATTCCTTTTTTCATATATACTTGTTAATACTTTTCACAACCCGTTTTATTTCATCTTCTGTATGTGCTGCCATGAGAGCAATTCTCAGACGTGCACTGCCGCGTTTGACTGTCGGGTACCGTATAGCTGACACCAGAATACCATCCTGAAGAAGTTTTAGCGACATCTCCATCGCCTTTGATTCTTCACCAAGAATAACAGGCAAAATGGCACTGTCTGAGTTAGCTGCAACCCCATGCTTTGCAAAAATTTTACAAAGAAGTTTCATATTTTTTTGAAGCGACTTTACACGCCATGGTTCGCTCATTATTATACTGATACCCTCTGATGAAGCTGCCGCAATGGCTGGAGATGGTGCGGTAGAGAAAATAAAGCTTCTCGCCCTATTTTTTATATAATCGATAATATCGCTGCCGGCGCAGCAAAATCCTCCCTGGCTCCCTACAGCCTTGCTGAAAGTACCCATTAAAATATCTGGTTTTACTGTAAGGTTGAAGTGTTCACATATACCATGCCCCGTCGCCCCTATCACACCGGTGGCATGAGCTTCATCTATCAGGGTAATCAAACCATATCGTTTTGAAATTTCAAGTAATTCCGGGAGAGGAGCAATATCGCCGTCCATGCTGAAAACTGCATCGCTGACTACCATACCTCTTGCGTTTGAAAATTTGCGTATCTTATTTTCAAGATCCTCCATATCACAATGCTTATATACTACAATGTGCGCCCTACTTAAGCGGCACCCGTCGATAATACTGGCATGATTAAGTTCATCGCTGAAAATGACATCACCTTCGCCGCACAACGCCTGTATGCAGCCGACATTTGCCATGTATCCAGTAGCAAATGTAATGGCAGCTTCTGTGCCTTTGAATTTAGCCACAAGCGACTCCAAATCACGATGAGGTTGCATATTGCCGGAAATAAGACGTGAACCTCCTGCTCCGACACCATATTTTTCCAGAGCTTCTACTGTCGCAGCTTTTAATCTTGCGTCATTTGCAAGATCAAGGTAATTATTTGATGAAAACATCAGAACATCGTTTTCATTTATTTTAACATGCGTCCCTTGTGTGCCTTCAATGGAGAGCATACTTCTATGAAGATGCTTTTCTTTCAGTTTATTCAAGTCGTCCCTGATTTCTTCAATACGACTTGGTAAATGTGCTTCTTCAGGGAATTTGTCAGGCGTCAAACTTACTCCATGCACCAAAACACTTTGCTTTTCAAGATAGTCTATTGTTTTTTCCTTATCAGCCTGATCTCCGTCGTATATAAAAATTCTCCCCCCTACCCTGCTGCCTTGTTCTTTCAATTTGGTAATACGTACATATCCCAATTCTTTGGATGCTACATAACCGGTACAGTAATCGGTATCATCAGAAATACAGATTTCAGCCTGGATGTTAGGAGCATGGACAACCTTTGTTGCCAGAATGAGAGCTTCAGAAAAATGATTCTTTTCCGGATTCGAATTTCTGACGGCAGATTCTGCAGCATCCATGTACGTCACTCGAACTCCGCGGAGTGGATCTTTTTCCAGTCTTTCAAGGGTGCATGAATCAAGAAGCATGGCACCGCGCATACCACGGATTTTCAACAGCATCCCAACAATTTCCTCGGCATGTGGAACTCCGATTTCTTTCAGCAATTCGCACATTTTTTCCTGCCCCTCCTGAGAAGTATGAGTTTTTATTGTTCTTACAGGCAGGGCATCTAAATGCAGGATGTCGGAACGATCCTGCAACTCAATTTTAAGATTTATAATGTCAGGAGTTCCATTTGAATGATGCAGGGCACGATTTACCAGAGATTCAGCCGCTGGTATAACAGCACTTTCCGGCACAAGCCTCTCAGCTCCGGAAACATGTTTTTCTCTACCGTCTAGCTCCTTCGCCGCTCGCATCTTGAGGCTGTATATCTTATTCAAATTGATTTCTCCATTATATGCCATTTGTTGATAGCATATGATTTTATCTTAATTCAATGAGCAGTGCAACGTAACCATTATATGTTAAGAAACTCTATGCCGTGAACATGTTTGTGAACGCATGCGTATCCCCGCTACAACAGCACCGAGAGCAAGTGCAATACCTGTTCGTAAAACAAAAACATCTGTCGATTTTATTTCTATACTATTTCACTTCTCATGATAAGTGGAAATGAGCTGTCAGCATTTCTGCAATAACAGGCTCATACAGTAATGAGCCGAACAGAAATATTATTC
>JAAZFF010000016.1 GCA_012511845.1 Lentisphaerota bacterium | reverse complement strand
TACGTATGAACCGGCATTTCAGTCATATGATTCTCTGATAAAGGACGATTTTGCCGCAGTGCGCAGGAAAGTGGCTGTGAAGAAAAATATATTGTCAAAGTGGGACAAGGTCCGCATCGGGTTCCCTCAAACAAATCGCGATTTGGCGAAAACTTTTGTCGGGGATGAATTTGAGGTGATCGTAAAGGTGCAACTCGAAGATGTGAGTCCGCAGGATGTGTCAGTTGAATTTTTCTCAGGTACTCTTGATTCCGATGAAAGGGTTCTTTCGGGCACGGGTAAGGAAATGGAGTATGTGAAAGAACTTTCTGGAGGAACTCATTTATACAAGCAGGTAATGAAGTGCGAAAATGTGGGAACGTACGGTTACTCCGCACGCGTTATGCCGAAAGATAAAAAGCTGCGATCTGAAATGCCCGGACACATTGCCTGGGCATCAAAAAACTTATAGTATCTTAAACATATCGCTGCTGCTCAGGCGCACTGATGTGACCAGGATATAGCTGAACCCCGGGATAGTTCCCAGACTTGTTTTAAAGGAGACTAAAATGCAGACAGGTGAAATAAAAGCAAGAAAAATAAAAGCTGATAATCCCAGGGTTCTAATAGTTACTCCGGAAATAACGTATCTGCCTCCCGGCATGGGGAATATGGCCAACAAGATGTCGGCGAAAGCGGGAGGTATGGCTGACGTGTCTGCATCGCTTGTTAGCGCATTATTTACACAGGGGGCAGATGTGCACGTTGCCCTGCCGCATTATAGGAAGATGTTTCATGTTGATGTGGGCAATCTGATAGATCGTGAGCTCATGGTTTATAAATCTGTATTGCCCGATTCCCGGATACATCTCGCACAGGACAGGATGTTCTATTATCGTGATCAGGTGTACAGCTCGTACAGCGAAGATAATCCGAAGCTGGCACTGGCATTTCAGAGAGAGGTAATCAACAATATAATTCCGCACGTAAGACCCGATCTGATTCACTGCAATGACTGGATGACGGGGCTGATACCGGCTGCTGCCCGCAGGCTGGGAATTCCATGCCTGTTTACACTGCACAATATACATACTCACGAAGTGTTCCTGGAGCAGATTGAAGATATCGGCATAGATGCTGCCGAGTTCTGGAGCTATCTTTATTATATGAGACCTCCGTACAATTACGAAGAGACGCGTTCAAATAATAAAGTTGATATGCTGACAAGCGGCATATTTGCTTCGCATTACATTAATACGGTGAGTCCGGAGTTTCTGGCAGAGATAGTCAGGGGCATGCACAATTTTATTCCTCCCCAGATCCGGAGGGAGATCATGGCCAAGGACGCAGCTGATTGCGCCAAAGGAATACTTAATGCGCCTGATAAGAGCTATAAGCCTGAAACTGACGATGCCCTGCCCGTAAATTATGACGCACATACTCATGTAGAGGGAAAACTGGCAGCAAAGCGTTTGCTTCAGGAAAGGCTTTCGTTGAAACGAAATGATAATGCTCCTCTCTTTTTCTGGCCGTCGCGTCTCGATCCGATACAGAAAGGGTGCTCTTTGCTTTCGGACATATTATACAATGTTGTGGCAAAATACCGGGACGACGATTTGCAGATTGCCTTCATCGCTAACGGGTCGTATCAGCGTGTGTTTCACGATATAGTCATGTTCCACGGATTAGAAGATCGTGTTGCTGTAGTTAATTTCGATGAGTCGCTTTCTCGAATGGCTTTTTCAGCGTCCGATTTTGTGCTTATTCCATCTCTCTTCGAACCATGTGGTCTTCAGCAGATGGTTGGTTCCATATACGGCTCACTTCCTGTTGCGCACGATACTGGCGGCCTGCATGACACTGTCGATCACCTTGATGCTGAAACATCGACGGGCAACGGTTTTATTTTCAAAAACTACGATTCAAACGCTCTTTCATGGGCTATTGACGAAGCGATGCGATTTTTCCGCCTGCCTGATGGAATACGAGTTTCACAGATCCTGCGTATCATGCAGGAAAGTTCAAAACGGTTTACGCATGAAGTGTGCGCCGGTGCTTATATTGATATGTATGAGCACATGCTGAAAAGACCGCTTATTGTTTAATGCCGGGATACCTTTTCAGCGTTCAGCGGGGAAAAGAGTGTTCAATGGTTAGTGGTAGCCGATTACGATGGCGATCACGATAGCAATAGCGATAGCGTGGACAGGTACTTATTTCACTTATCATGATAAGTGAAAACGGGGCGGGCAATGATCCTGTTGCATCTACCCATCAATCACGGCGATTTGCGGCTTGCCCAGGCTTGTCTCGGAGTAGGGTTTGAAGGCGGATGCAGGATTCGAAGTTGGGAGAAACACGCCCTGCCTTCTTGGCAACTGGGACAGGCAAGAATACCCATCTTGCAGTCTGCTGTTCAGTCGAAGCTTCGTCGGCGAAATTGACACAGCTTGGAGCGTTCGTTACAATGTCATACTCATAATCAAGAATAATTAGCATTGCTAATAGAAGGAAGCAAAATGGAAAAATATTTCTGCAAAATCGGTTTTTGTGTGGTGTTTTCGACGTTTTTTCTGTCTGTTTGCAGCATTTCTTCAAATGCTGAACTCCTGGCAT
>JAAZFF010000176.1 GCA_012511845.1 Lentisphaerota bacterium | reverse complement strand
TCTGTCCGTGATCTGTTGATAGCCGTACTTTGGAGTTTTTGTCAGGTCCCGCACGGCGGAGACCGATTAATATTGGCAAGGGGGATCATTAATAGTTGCCAAAGGCGCACTGGGTGTCTATCCTTCAGCGAGAGCAACTTAAACAAACGCTAGGAAGGGCGGAACCCAGTGCGCATAGAAACTTTACTAAATCATTGTTATAAACTCAAGTCGTTCGTTTACTCGGGTGTGGAATTGAGCGAGATTGGTGGACTGCCTTCGCTGGTTGCCGACATCACGGCTCGATCTAATGGCATTACCCACTGCTCGGTATGCGGCTGCCGTGCGCCCCTGTATGACCATTTGGATCAGCGACTATTCAAGTTTGTCCCTCTTTGGAATATACCAGTCTATTTCAGGTACCGCATGCGCCGCGTTAACTGCCCCGCCCACGGTGTGCGTGTGGAGAAAATACCATGGGCTGATGGCAATAACCATGTCACAAAGCCTTTTCAGTTATTTTTGGCACGTTGGGCACGCAAACTCTCATGGAAAGAGACGGCGGAGGCATTCCATGCGACTTGGGACGATGTCTATCGGTCCATAAAAGCTGTTGTGGAATACGGCATGGCACATCGCAGTCTGGAGGGCATCACGGCAATAGGAGTAGATGAAATCGCATATCGGAACAGTCATAAATATCTGACACTTGTTTATCAAATCGATGCCAGCATCAAGCGCCTTTTGTTTGTGGGGCGTGACCGCAAATTAAAGACCCTGTTGCGTTTCTTCAGGATTTTGGGCAAAGAGCGGTCAGCCAAATTGGGCTTTGTCTGCTCAGACATGTGGAAACCGTACATCAAGGTCATCAGAAAAAAGGCTGTCAACGCCTTGCACATCCTGGATCGTTTCCACATTGTGCAACATCTCAACAGAGCCCTGGATAAAATCAGAGCAAACGAAGTCAAGGAGATGAAACAGCAAGGACTCGATTCTGAGATTTTGAAAAACACCAAGTTTTGTTTCCTAAAAAATGAAACCAATCTGACCGACAAACAGCGACTCAAGCTCAAGGACGTATTGCAGCATGACTTAAAAAGCGTCAGAGCATATCTGCTCAAAGAGAGTTTTCAACTCTTTTGGAGCTACAATAGCCCATATTGGGCAGAGTGGTATCTCGATAAATGGTGCAAAAGGGCAATGAGGTCACGACTCGAACCTATCAAGGCGTTTGTCAAAACAATCCGAAATCACCAACCGCTGATCATGAACTGGTTTAAGGCAAAAAAACAGTATTCGTCAGGGGGCGTAGAGGGCTTAAATCGCAAAATAAATCTCGTTACCAGAAAAGCTTTCGGATATAGAAGCTATGAAACCTTAGAAATGGCCCTGTATCACACGATGGGGCAGTTACCTGAACCAAAATTTACCCACAAATTCTGCTGAAGAGGCTAAAATAAATCTATATAACAATCTCTTCCGTCCCTGCAAGCGACTGATTTATAAAGTCAAGAGACCTGACAGGCATGGTTATGAGAAAAAATATGACAAACCATGTGCACCACTGGGGCGAGTAATTCAGTCAGGAATCGGTTATGAACAAAAAATAAAAAAGTATATTTCCATTCGTGATGCTATCAACCCAATCAGTCTGCTAGAAGATATTAGGAGAAGATATAATTTGATAATGCGAAAACAACAAAAGATTTATAAAGATCAAAGGTCGAGACTAAACAATGAAGATTTTTCCTCCCCCGCGGGGGAGGAACCTAAACCCGTACAAAAATAAGAACATGCTTGGGTGTCCACTATTTGACGGATTAACAAATAAAGAAAAAATATTACAGTGTCCTTTTCAATTGACAGACCTCGCATGGCACCGATGTTTCGGATACTTCAAAGGTTTACGGCGGTCGCGGATTCGGCTACAATTACGACACGATAGGGAACAGAACATCCGCTTCCGAAATCATCGGTGGAGAGTCCCTCGTGAAGTCCTACACCGCCAACGCCCTCAACCAGTACACGGCCATTGCGAACCCCGACGCGGTGGGGTTGCGTGGCAGCGCGACCAACACCGCCACGGTAAAGGTCAACGGCAACGCCGCTTTGAGCGACAACATCGCCTCCGACACCGTGCCTTGGCACTTCGCCCTTCAGGCCGACAACGCCGACGGCCCGGACTATACCTTCGCCAGCATCATGGCGGTGGTCAACCCGCCCGGCACCAATACGCCGGACATAGTAGAGTCTACGAGTGGCAGTGTCTACGCCCCGCCTCAGCAGGAGGCGCTCGCCTACGACGACGACGGCAATATCCTTTCGGATGGCCGCTGGCACTACACGTGGAACGGCGAGAATCGTCTTGTCTGCGCTGAAGAGCAAGTCTGCCCAACCAATCGCACGTTGCGGAAAGTTGAATACGGTTACGACCATCAGGGGCGCATGGTGTGGAAAGCTGTCTCACACAGAGCCACAGAGGCACAGAGTTGGGAAGCGGAAAAGTCCATCGCCTACCTCTGGGATAGCTTCAACATCATTGCGGAAACCACGGTTGCTGGCTCGGCAACCAATGACACTTACAACATCTGGGGTTTGGATCTTGATGGTGCACTCCAAGGAGCTGGCGGCGTCGGGGGTCTGCTTGCGATCGTCAAAGACTCTTCCACATACGTCCCGACGTACGATGGCAACGGCAACATCATGGAGTATGTCGCGGAAGACGGAACCATCGTCGCTCATCGCGAGTACGACCCATTTGGCGGTACGGTTGTCGCAACAGGTGATGCCAATGACTTCACTCATTGGTTCAGCACCAAACCGTGGTGCACAGTTACCGGGCTTAGCGAGTACCAGTACCGGAAATACAGTCCTTTGCTCGGACGGTGGCTTAGTCGAGATCCGATTGGGGAATACGGTGGACGTAATCTGTATGCGACTGGGTACAACTGTTTGGTTTTCGGAATTGATCGCTATGGGATGTTTTTGGATCGGTTGGCATCTGCTGCGGTTGGGGGCATTATATCATCAGGCATTTCAATGGAAACCGCACTGTTAGCAGGGGCACCAGCACGTGATATACTAATTGCGGGGGCAAGTTCTTTTGTTGGCGGTGCGGTCACGGGGGCGTTGCTGTCGCCTCCCCCATTAGCTACGCCAGCGCCTGCGGGTGCAATTGGTGGTTTTGTTTCCGGTTTTCTCTCAGGTGTAGCTACTGAGTATTACCGTATGGTTGATGCTGGCGAGGACCCGAAGGTTACGGTTCGAGGTGTGGCCTCTGTCGTGGTTACAACCGGTGTGGGATGTTTTGTCGGAGGGAAAGTAGGGCAACTTTCTGACCAACTTGATGTCCCCATTCTTGATAACTTCCTTAGTGGCTGGTTTGTTCCCTTCGCACGAACCCAAACAAAGTTAGGTATAAATGTCGTAATATCTGGACGCTGTACGCTTGTTGAAGCGAGCATGGGTGTAATTAATACAGCCACTTCTATTGCAGTAGGTGTTGCAAATTCAGAATTTGACATATTGAAGAATCACGTTGAGAAAAGAATCGGTGCTATGGATTTTATTGATGAAAAGACAGAACTTAGCTCCGAAATTAATGTCTATGAAATTAACGATAGGGAAAATTATGGAAACAAGCACTGATTCCTATTTCAAGTCTGCGTTTAGCCTTTGTCCTTACTGCATTGCATGCCTTTGCGTTATTCTCATTTGTGTGATTACGTTATATTGTTTTTGGGGGCTTATTGGAATTGCAGTATTTCTTCCTATTATATTGCTTGGATTAACAATCGGCGGGTATTGCATTACAAAACAAAACGTATGGAGAACTTATGCCATTCACAAAAACAAGATTGTTTGTTATTCGAAGTTTGAGGAGAAAGTTATTGGATTTGAATCGATTATCAAGCTCAACCTATTTACGGAGGGTTTAGTAGTAGAATATTTTGAGAATGACAACAGCAGAAGGAGAATGAGTCTGGTATTAGGGAAGAAAACAGCAGAAGCTTATGCGAAATTGAATGACGCATATAACGAATGGGGTGTATATGAGGTCAACCTACGCAATGCCTAAGTACGTATAAGATGGAGTTAATAAGACAACTGTTTTTTTCAAAAAGTCATATGGAATGCATTCAGTCAGGGCTAAATGGGCCTTCGACTCTATACATTGGGACGGTGCTTAAGCCGTGGGCGTCTGGCGGGTACAGTAATATGCAGATTGTGCCTGGTAGAGGAACAATAGGTCCGTTTGTTGGCCTCGCAAGGGATCTCCGGGATGACATTGGAACCATTCTCCATGAATTATTTCATATGTACGAGCAGGGAAAAGGGACTGACGATGGAAAGGAAAGGTCTTTTTATGATTCGTATACTCTAGAGCAGCTCGCAAAGGCGGCGTTTGAAGTGGTTTTGATGGGTGTTTTGGATGAACTAAAAAATGAATATGGGGACGAGTGTTGTAGCCCCAGCAATCAGGAATAGGAGAATGTATGACCCAACATAACAATAGATCAAGATCAAGACACTGGCTTTCAAAAGTTTTCTGGGGCGTATTAGTCACATTGTTGTTTCTCCTAGTCGTTCTTATGTTTCCTATATGGATTTACGAGGAGCAGACGCAGTTCTCTTTGTCGAACGCCAAACTGCGCGAGGCCAGGTATCTGCTTGGCATACAATATAAAGTCTGTGAAGAGCTGCCCACGATGGTGTCTGCATATTTGCCCTCAAACCGATTAGCCAAAGCCACGGGGGATTGGGTGCTCGTTAGGCATCGCGGGGTATTGTTCCCAACGGCCTTGTTGAAGTGGTATCATAGCGAAACACCCAGTTACGGTACGGTTATGTTAGATATCAAGACGCTGGAGAGTATTTGGATGAGAAGAACTGATATGAGTGTAGAAGAGAAAGAAGATATGGCTGGCGGGTATATGTCCTATCTACGTAAAGGCGACCCGAGGAGCGCGACAATGTGGCTGAATTCAATTTTTGACAAAGGGTTGAGAAAACCGAATGTCGAGAAAGAACATTGCGTCCCATGAGAGCATCGGGGAGCGTTGCACCTGTCTCGAATGGCGCTAACAGAAAATTCCGGGATCAGTTCCGAATGGCGCAAACTTAAGCCCAGAACCTCGTCCGTGAGGGGCTTGGTCCGCTTGGTATAAATGATAAT
The DNA here is from genome assembly GCA_012511845.1 of Lentisphaerota bacterium. Taxonomy (GTDB): domain Bacteria; phylum Verrucomicrobiota; class Kiritimatiellia; order RFP12; family UBA3636; genus JAAZFF01. The sequence continues at coordinate 885 of JAAZFF010000176.1, read as the reverse complement.
CGGGAACTTCGAGGTCAACCCTGAAAATAAGATTCTGCTGAAAAAGTCGGGGGTTGTGGCTCAATGCGAATTGTATGGCTCAGATTTTTTTGCTGTCTGGTTTTTTCGGTTTTTCGTTTCGTATTGCAGGTGTTTTAAGAAAACAGTACAATGCCGACATGATATGCAAAGGGTATTTGACATATAACAGGGGATTGCGGAAATGCCGTATGTGGATTCGTTTACAGTTTGGAGTTATCCTGATAACAATAGTCGTTTCAATTATAGCGATGAATGCTCAGGATAAAACAAATTCCTCACTGCTTATTGTCTGGTCGCTTCTTGTTATTATCGCCTTTATTTTGAATGTTTCCATACTTCGGCTGGCTCGGTGCCCGGAATGTGGGGGGGCTTTAATCCAGGGCGATTCTCCCTTCAGGCTGGCACCTGTTTTTGTAATTCTTATTGGTGGCAACCCCGTTTGCAACGAGTGTTTAAAAAAAAAGAAAAAATCATAAAAACTGTCTTATAAATCTGACAGAAAGTTCTTCTATATACTAAGCGTCTCATAATAGAGGCCTCAACAACCAGCAACAACGGCGGCGAAAATATCTCAAGCAGAGCCGCGGAGAACGCAGAGGCTTTACTGCCAAAAAGATTTAACTGCGAAAAGCGCGATCCGGCTACATCCGCTAACTACGCCGGGACAAAGAAAGGCACGAAAAGGGAAGAGTGGATGGTCGGGCAGACCTCAACCAAACCCGAGCAGGCGCTCAGGACTCCCGGGCTCATCATCAGCGGCGGTTTGCGGAGAAACCAGCCCTACCTTGCTAAGCAAACGGGACAGGCAAGAATGCCTGTTTTACAGTCTGTGGCTCATGAGAAAACTACCCACTGCTCACTAGC
>JAAZFF010000175.1 GCA_012511845.1 Lentisphaerota bacterium | reverse complement strand
GCATGACACTACTTTTCAGGGAATCGAGTTTAATATCACTCGTTCCGATAGCATGTAAGAGAGTCCATGTTTTTCCAGAACCGAAAAAAGCTACGGATTCTGAATCCCTGAGGATATGAGATACCTCGCGTTCAAGCAAATTTGCATCTATAGGAACAACGGTGATACCGCAAGAAGCCAGTCCTAAATAAGTTGTAATCCATTCCGGACGATTCTCCATCATCATGGCAACGTGATCACCCGGTTTCACGCCAAGTGAAGCAGCAGCTTCAGCTATATTTCTCGCTTTCGACAGCAAATCAGCAAAAGTCCAAACGCACCATTTTCCGTCAGATTTCCACCTGAGTGCTACGTTGTCAGGGCACTGTGATGCCGCATCCAAAATAAGTGTTCTGATTGTTGACATATTTGCCACGCTAATTATTTAGTTGAATTTAAAATTTTTACGTATTTCTTTCAAATAATTACATAAATATTTAAATTTAGCAATATATTTCTACTCTGATTTATCTTCTGTTTCAAAAATGGCGAAAAATGGGAAACCTTTAACACCCAGACTTTTCAGCAGTCTGTCAATCTCCGGGTTGCTTATATCAGTGCAATTTACTCTATTGGCGTTAAAATTGCGCATAGTTTCAACTACTTCTGAATTTTTAAAAGTTGTTGCCTCCATCTTTCTGCATGCTGCACAAGTATCAGTTGTCAGGTAAAGAAGAATTGGTTTGTTGTTTTCGGCATATGAGTCACCAAGAGTGCGATCATCGTCTATCCACTCGATTTCCGAGTCATCGCCTGTTTTGCTTTTAGTAAATGAAACTCCGAATGCGAGTCTGGTGTAGTGAATGGCAAAAAGGAGGAAAATTACTGCAAAAATATATTTTACGATGTTCATCCATTTACCAGGGCGTGGCGGAGTGGCGACACCGCCACCCAAAAACGGCCAGGGCAATCCCATTCCAATTCCGAGCAGGAGTGGCAGCAGGATGCCGATTTTAATTCCTTCACTTACGAGTGTAGCAGACATCACGAGAGTCCAAATAAGCATTGGGGCAACGCAGGCTCCGGCTAGCAGGGCTGAACCGGCACCGGCAAAGAATGCCCCGACATGGCGCAGGGCTTTATTTGATGCTTGTTTTTCAACATTGCCGGTTGGATTCTTTTTGAATTTGTTTCCCAGACTTGAAAAATCGATATTAAAAACACCGAGCATTGCTAAAGCCAAAACTGAAAAAACGATTGCGATTATGGCATTAAATACAGTTGATGTCTGAAGTCCGCCGAAAACGGAACCGGTCAGAGCCGTTATAATGGCAAGAAAACCGTAAGAAAGCGCAATGCCGAGTCCGAAAGAAGCTCCTACTGCAAAACCCTCTTTTCGTGAAGAGCCATGCGCACCAATTCCTAAAATTGCAAGATTAACGGGTATAAGAGGTAATATACATGGGGTCAGATTTAATGACAACCCACCTAAAATAACAAAAACAATTACAAGAAACACTCCACCTTTGGCTCTGACACGCTCAAGCAGGTTTTCGGATATTTCTGAATCTGCCAAAAATTTAAGAAAGTCATCGGAACCGGCGTAACCTTTTTCCCACTTGCGTTTAAGGATAAGTTCCCCGGGAAGCTCTATAACATCTGTCTCATCCTTATCTTCAAGTTCATAAGAAGTTTCTAAATTCGAAACGCCATTCAGGGGAAAAATTTTAGTTGCAGGCAGCAGGCAAATATCACCCACGCATACCTGCCATCCGACTTCAATCGAAGTAACGTTGGAAGCAGGCGGAGGCAGCTGGTATGAAAAAGCAACATTATTCGTAAAGTATGAAATACCGTCTTCAAGAATTATCGGTTCGGGTTCTTTGATTGGAGACAGCTCGGTTTCCTGTCCGTCAGGCGTTGTGATGTCAAAAGTTATGGCATCAGCGTAAAGTTTTGTATCTGAGGGGAGCTCAAAGAGGATGTTGGCAATGTCATCGCCGGAAAGAGAGAGTACAGGCTCTACTTCCGCATATAGAATGTTTATAAAAAACGTACTGAAAATGATTATAAACAAAAAAAAGAATTTTCTCATATTCTACTTCAACTCTTGATATTTTATTATGGAAAGATAATTTAAAATTATCAGCGGCTGATTTTCACAAGGACACGTGAAGCACCCAGGTTTTTCATACCTAATTTATTTAAAATTCTGCCGAAAAGACTCGTGGACATATATTCTGCTTTTTCCACCCCTATGCCAAGTGATTCGCACAGATCAAAAAAATCACGAATAGTACATAAATGTATATTCGGAGTATTGTACCATTCGTACGGAAGTTGTCTGGTTTTGGGCATACGTCCTTTAAATAACAGACTTATACGTATTCGCCAGACAGCAAAATTCGGAAAACTCACCAATCCTACAGGAGCAATTCTCAGGAGCTCCTGCAGCACTTTATCCGGGCGCTTCATCACCTGGAGACTTTCGCTAAGAACAGCGCAGTCAAAGGCATCATCAGGAATGTTTTTAAGACCGGCATCCACATCTGCCAACATGGCGTTGTAGCCTGTTCTGAGGACTTTTAAAAGAGCTTTGCAATCAATATCGACACCGGTTACCTTGATGCCCGGAAACTGTTGTTTAATTCGTTTCAACAGTGCTCCGTCATAACATGCCAAATCGAGAATGGATTCGATGTCGGTCGGGATCATATTTATGAGCCTGGAATAATCTGAAGATTTGGCAGCCGACAATTCGCTTTCGATCATATCAGGCTTTCTTGTAAGAAAATTTGAAATTACTTCTATAAGTTCATTAACATGTGTAAGAAAGGCATCGTGCCCGGCGTCAGCATCGAGACAAAAGTATGAAACATCCTTTTGGGTGCTGGATAGAGCTTTTGAAATATCTTCTGATTGCTCCGGCAGGAAGAGCCAGTCACCGCTCAAAGCAACGACAAGATTTCTTGAAAGTGTTCTCGAAAGAGATTCAGCAAGAGAATCGAAGCCTGACTCAAGATCATACTCATCCATCGCCCGCGTAATGTGGATATATGAGTTGGCGTCAAATCGTTTAATGAATTTCTGTCCCTGGTGGTCGAGATAAGTTTCGATTTCGAATTTTTTCAGAGTTTCGGCAGCTAATTCTTCAACAGATTTCAGGTTTACCTCTCTACGTCTTCTCCCGAACTTCTGCTTCATCATTTCACCGGAAAGGTATGTGATATGCGCAAGTTTTCGTGCCTGCGCCAGACCGGTTCCCGGTGCACCGTTTTCGTAGTAGTCGCCGTCATTCCAGTTCGGATCGTTCGTAATCAGATCACGTCCCACGAGATCGAACGCCAATGCCTGTGTAGTAAGGCATGCCCCTGTGGCGACTGCAATGCATTTTTCAGAGAATCCGGGAAAACGTACGGAAAATTCAAGAGCCTGCATG
>JAAZFF010000174.1 GCA_012511845.1 Lentisphaerota bacterium | reverse complement strand
TTCTATGCCTGCTCCGATATCTAGTGCTCCGTGCGAAGCCGTTCTGATAAACACCGCTAACGCACTTGAAGAAGCAGGAACAAAACGAGGCAGAAACAAATGGAAAGAGGAAATTGTGGCAAAAGCCGCAAGCCGAACGGCTGTGAGTACAGCAAAACCTTTGTCAGGGCGGGAATTGATGTCTATTATTTCCCAATTGACACAGTGTGAAATGCCTTACACCAGTCCATCAGGGCGTCCTACAATGATATATACCTCCAACCGCGAGCTTAATCGAAGATTCGGCAAAACATAGTAAAACACTAACTGTAACTGCATAAAAAATTTTTGCTAAAATGAACGAATATTATGACGATGAAATTCCAATCACCAAAAATGACTTGGTAATCCGCCTGATGCATAATTTGGCATTTTCATGCATTTTTTTAACTGTAATTCTAAGTCCGTGGTGCTTCGGCGGCTGGGAGATGTGGTGGTTCTGGCCGTTGACAACACTGATAGCTGCGGGCTGTCTTTTCACCGGAACCGCAATTTTATTCAGTCATGTCTTCCGAAATACACCGATAAAAGGTGATATTCCCAAAAAGCACTTTAAAACGTCGATGCCCATTATTGTGGCATTTCTATCATGCATTCCCTTCCTTTTATATGCACTTATAAGACGCCAATTTGATTCTGCTCCCGGACATCCCATCGTAGCAATGGATGCAGAGCGCAGTCTGCTTCTATTTATAACACCGATAGCAATAGCTATTGTAATGTTTTTCTCAGCAACCAGAAAAAAACTGCAAATCCTCACTTATGCGCTTATTGTTAACTCTGTAATAATCGCCATCTATGCAACAATAAATCAGTTTTTCCAAAATGGCGACTACGTCCTGTGGGTATTAAGCCCATGGTCGTATGGAGGAAGGGCAAAAGCCGTATTCTATTGCCCCAACCACCTGTCAGCTTTCTTCAACATCGCAATTGCGCTCTGTGCGGCAATCGTTTTCACACCACGTATTTCGAGAAGTAAAAGAATAGTTGCGTCTATCTTTATACTCGTTATGCTCATACCGAACTTCCTTACGCTTTCACGCGGAGGTCTCGCCTCTCTTGCAGCCGGACTTCTTTTGGGACTTACCACTCTGGGAACACGGAGGCGCAGCCTGCTGGTAAAAGCAACTGTGCCCATAATCGTTGCTATAACCGTATTCGCCTCTATCATTGCCGTTGTAAAAACTGATAATCCGCTGATGGAGCGTGTCAAGAATCACGGTCTTTACAACATTGCCGTCAAAAACAAAGACTCATCAGAGCTAGCAGAAAAACTGGCTTCAGGATTCTGGTATTCTTTCGATCGCGGCATGTATATACAGTCCGCCCTCAGAGCGTGGAAGAGCAATCCTGTATGGGGAATAGGTCCCGGTCAGCATTCATCGAGATGGCCTGAATTTGCAGCTACTGAAATCGACAGGGATGGAAACCCCGTGGTGATACCGGACGATGGAGATTATTCTACAATAAAGTTTCCCAAACTCACTAATGCCAACTATCATCTCTACGAAGTGCACAGCGACTGGACACAGCTCCTCGAGGAATACGGAATAGCGGGATTTTCCCTTATGCTTGTTACTGTCCTTATCTTTATGGGTGTTCTGTATACATCGCAAACACGTGTACTGAAAGAGGATTTTGAAAAGAATGATAACCCTTCCGGGATAGAACGCGCTTTACCCCTGGCTGCCCTTTTGTGCTCTCTCATTTTGATAATACACTCACTCGGAGATTTCAGCTTGCAAATGCCGGCAATACCCTGGACATTTGCTTCTCTCATAACCGCCGCAATACTGACTTCAAGCACCACTAATAGAGAAGGTTGAGAAAACATTTCCTGTTCATATTACCAACGCTGCTGTTGCCCGGTGATTATGTCTGTGTTAAAATGAATTAAATAATTTCATGGAACTTAAATCTTATGGTAAAAGCTAGAACAAATGATTCCTGTGTGGAAGGATTTACGCCGATTTTACGTCTGCGTTTTCTTTATTCCGACGTTTCAGAAACAATACGGACATTGCAGGAGCAGCACGGCAATTGCATAAAATCAGCCTCAATACTCGGTCGGATAATGGCTGGCATGGCATTGCTTGGAATCGATTTGGGAAACCAGGACGACACAATTACGATGCACGGAGAAACTGATGGTTCTCTGGGTGGTTTTTTATTGGAAATGACAGGGCGCGGATATCTCCGCGGCTACACTTACGAGAAAAACCTTCTCGCCACACCTTTCTCCCGGAAGGATATTGAACCGCTTGGGACGTCCACACACATAAAACTTTCCAGAACACATATGGAAGGCGGACTCAGATCGCAAATGTCATTCTCCATATCTCCTGCATCAGAAGCTAGTATCTTTATGGAGCTATATAACGCTTCGCTTCAAATCCCCACAACGATAAGCCTCAGTGCCACGACGATCAACAATAGAATAGATCGCGTTCGTGCATTAGCCGTCCAACGTATGCCCGATGCACGAAAGTCCGATTTCAAGCGAATTTCCTCCCTTTTCACGGACGGTACTGTAACCGAACAACTTGAAATTGATGCTTCACTCGCATCATTACGTGAAATCTTCAATATACCGGACTTGATGACCGGTCCTACACGCGCCCTGCAGTTCGGTTGCGTTTGCTCGCAGGAAGCAGCCGACGAAACCTTCTCATCAAGAAGCATACCGGAACTTGAGGGCCTGGCACGAATCGGTACAAAACAGGAGTTCCGCTGTCATATGTGTGGCAGAGTCTACACAATCACTCCGGAAAAAATCGACCAGTTTCTTATCGATAAAACTCAAGCTGAATAGCCGCCTGCGGTGGCAGGGTCTACACTCGGACACACCTGGTTGACTGATTATAACGGTATCTCATTTTGCTATTTTCTGAAATTTTTCAATTTCCAGCTAATTCTCTTGAATTAAAGGATGTAAATATTGTAACATGCTGACTGCTTTATCCAGTGCGGAGGGGTGGCGGAGTGGCCGAACGCGGCGGTCTTGAAAACCGTTGAGGCGAAAGCCTCCGGGGGTTCGATTCCCTCCCCCTCCGCCATTTTATTATTCACAGCCCTGGCAGGTCGTGCCAGTGAGCAGTGGGTAGTTTTCTCATGCGCCGCAGACTGTAGAACAGGCATCTTGCCTGTGCCCGCCTGCCAAGCCTGGGAGCCCCGAGCGCCTGCTCGGGTTTTGGTTGCGTGATGGGCTTGAGTTAATGAATTGCCGAAAGAATCGAAGGAATCGAAAGATTCGATTTTGACTCCGGACTCGGGACTCGGATTTTGCCCCTATTGACCGTATTGACCTTATTGAGGTTGCCTCGCAACCACAGCTCATGAGCACATTCGCCCTCCAGCCTGGCTATGCGCATCCTTACGTAATGGAGGGTGAGCGTCCCCGCGAACCGCCGACTGTAGCACGGACATATTCTTGTCTGTGCCCGCCTGCGTGATGGCATAATCGTTCTCGTTCACTTTCTCGTACTCATACACGATTTCTCCGCTTGCATTCTCGTGTACGGGAAACGTGTACCGCTCCGCTGTGAACGGGGACGAACTCCCGGCAAGCCGGGCAGTGGTCAGTGGGTAGTCTTATGCACTGCAACTGTATCACAGGCATTCTTGCCTGTCCCGCCGGCAGTGCAAGGTAGTGCGGAGCCCGTCGGGCCGGTCAAAGATCAGGGGTAGTGGTTAGCACTGGGCACCGACCTCCTGCCAATCAAGTCTTTTAAAAAGGCAGTAAAATGCAGGTTGTACTTGCAAATAACGCCGCATTATGTAATCATAGTCTTCATTTACCGAAAGGCTGCGTATGAAATACCTTGAAAGAGCACTGATATGCCCGGAAGAATCCTTCTTTCTGCTCGGACCGCGAGGAACGGGCAAAAGCACTTGGTTGCGACGTCACTTTCCGGAAGCCAAATTTGTTGACTTACTTAATGAGATGACTCGTTTTCGTCTGATGGCGCAACCAGGTGCTTTCGGGCTTGAGCTGGAAGCCGTGCCACCTGGATCGTGGGTAGTTGTTGACGAGGTTCAGAAGATGCCCGAGCTTTTGAACGAGGTACACCGTTTTATAGAAGAGCGGGGACTCAAGTTCGCGCTTTGCGGTTCAAGCGCCCGCAAGCTGCGGCAGGCAGGTATCAACTTGCTGGCAGGACGCGCCTTGAGTCGTAGTCTTTACCCATTCCAACCAGACGAGCTTGGCGATTCTTTTGATCTTGAGGACGCACTCCGCTACGGCACACTTCCGGTGGCCTGGGGCAGCAAGACGCGTGAAGAAAAGCTCGAAGCCTACATCATGACCTACCTCATGGAGGAGATACAGGCGGAAGCACTGGTGCGTAATTTGCCTGGCTTCGCACGTTTTGTCACGGTAGCGGCAATCCTCCATGGGCAACTCCTCAACACCTCCAACATTGCACGCGAGTGTGGCGTCTCACGACCGACCGTGGACGCATATCTGGACATTCTGGAACAGACGCTATTGTGTGTGCGCCTACCCGCCTACGAGGGACGATTGCGCGTCAGGGAGCGCAAGCAGCCCAAACTCTTCTGGATTGATCCCGGACTGGTACGTGCCGCCAAACACCAACTTCAGCCGTTGCTTGCAGCAGAAGAGCGTGGACACCTTTTCGAGGGGCTGGTCTGCACCACATTGCTGGCGTACCGCGACTATCGACGTGCCTTTACTGAATTGCGCTACTGGGCTCCTGCCTCCCCTTCCGCTGTCGAAGTGGATTTTCTGCTACTGAAAGGCGAGCAGATGATTGCGATCGAGGTTAAGTCGGGTGCTGTATTCAACGATAGCTGGTGCCGCGGACTGCGAGCCTTCGGTACACCGTCGGGGCTCGTGCGTCGCCTGCAGGTATGCCCTTAAACTCCTGATTTACGCACACCTGACGGTATCGGAGTCATCTCCTACCGCAGATTGATCTCAATCCTGCATCATGGAACCTTGTTTTGAAAACGCCGTGGCTGAGAGTCAGCCGTAATAGGGTCAGACACGAAGTCTCAAGTCCGGAGTCCGAGGTCAAAGAAAAGAAATCAGAGGGAAGTAGAACATTTATTTCCTGCTGCAATCTTTATCTCTCTGTTTCACAATAACAAATAACAAATCGCTGCACGCACTCTACTTTGATATACTCTACGGTGGCAGAACCAAAAGTGCTAAACCCAAGGAAAAAAGAACGACTTTAAGACAAGTGAATAAAGGAGATATCACATGAATTCAATACTCAATTCTGCAAGTTGGTGTAACTGGAAAAGAGGCTTCAGTATGCTTGGTCTGAGTTTACTGATGTTTTTGCTATCGTTTATTTTTGGTGGTTGCGCTAAAACAGTTTCAGAGGCTCCAGGAAAAAAAGAAAAGATGGAAGATATATATAATCATCTGGGCGACACAAAAGATGATATATTTGAACGCATCCGGGAACTTCAGGAAGCTGTTCGTAAGAAAGATGTCAAAAGATTGGCCGGGATGTTTCATTATCCAATCATTGTGTATGTAGAAGACAAAAAAACGATCATTGAAACTTCCGGACAATTCTCTCGAAATTATTCTAAAATTGTCACTCCCGAAATAAGCAAGGAAATCTTGAATTTTGAAATGCATGAACTTTTCGTGAACTGGAGAGGAGCGATGATGTTGCAAGGGGCTGTTTGGGTGCAACCTGAAAAATTATTGAGCTTCAACTTCTGGTATCTTCACAAAAATTCTATTGATCATCTAGAATATCTCGAACCGCAAGGCAGGGAGATTATTAAACCTGAATCCGATGAGCGTACAACTGAATTAATCAAGTCTCTTATACAGGAAAGACATTTGGAATTAGACGAACATGCTCATTTTTCTCATTACATTGCAGATGTAAACAATGATGGCTTAAAGGATATTTTATTGATCGTACATTCCATCGGTAGCGCTAGGTTTTCTTCAATAGTGGGTGTCTGGAACAGGGATGATAATGAAAAGTTTATGCGTCTGCCCATAGAACGCGATTTTGCTGATTTGAAAGGGATAGCTGAAGCCGATTTCAGCTGGATACAAGCTCAAAGCCATCTCGCAGTACCATTCCTGGTTAAAGCACATGGACTTACATATTTTGGTTTTCATGAAGAATCACCAGAATACTATCTCTGGAAAGACGATAAAATAGTGGAAGCAAACCCATTAATTACCCCAGTTGAAGAATAGATTTTTTAAGCGTAATTCGTCAGAGGATAGTTCAAAGACGAGTCAACAAGGATACATGAGATTAAATCTTAATCGAGATATGTATAAAAAATGAATTTCACATCATTCCCCTCCCCCATTCTGCTGCAGGGTGACGCCACAACCGCTTATCGTGATCCTGCCGTCTATTTTCATAACAACTGTTTCTATCTGTATTTTACTTTAGTGGAAACAGAACATGATGGAAGAGTCTTTCTATACCTTGCCATGACTACATCAACGGATTTGATAAACTTTTCCACGATCCGCAAATTATCCCCACGTGATCAATCTCTCAACTTTTCAAGCCCGGGAAACATCATTGATTATTGTGGCGAATTCCGCCTTTGCTGCCAGACATATTGTCGTGAAAATGGAGAAAAATACGGCAATGAAAATTCCCGTATATGGCAGTTGCGTTCTACTGATTTAACTCACTGGAGCAACCCGGAACTCCTGAAAGTTAAAGGCGATATTCCCCAATGCCAAATGGGTAGAATGATCGACCCATACCTGCTTCGAGATAAAGACAACCCTGAAATAGTTTATTGTTTTTATAAACAAAATGGAGTATCTATCTCCCGTTCAACAGATTTGGAAAACTGGGAGTATATTGGAAATTCGGAATGTGGAGAAAATGTTTGTGTTCTGGTGGAATCAGGTGAATATTGGCTCTGGCATTCACCCCGGAACGGCATTGGACTGATGACAAGTCGTGATTTGATTAACTGGAAACATTCCGACGAACTGATTACCCTGGGGCAAAAAGACTGGGACTGGGCGAGAGGCAGACTGACTGCCGGTTTTGTACTTGATCTGCGAAAACATAAAGAGATCGGTAAAGCATTATTATTTTACCATGGAACGGGACCGGAGAACGAAGAAGTAATTTTTGATCAATATGCCAGTATCGGCTTTGCCTGGAGCGACGATCTTCAAACCTGGGACTATCCATAAAACAGCTAATTGCATGACACCGCAGGGTCCGGACAAGCTGGATCAGTGGGCAGTGGACAGCCGATCAGGATTGGACAAGTCAGACTCCTCGTACTCAAAATCCCGAGTCCGGAGTCCCAAATCCGAGGTCAAAAAGTGATCGGGCGTCACTGCGTCATGCCCCCACGGCGTCAGACGTCATCGCTGCCGCAACTGGACAAAGTGGCCAGAGTGGACTAAAACCTCCCTCTACCTCACACCTTCTACGGCGGTTTGCAAAGAAACTCGCCCTACCTTGCCGGGAGATCGTACACGTTCACAGCGTAGCGGTACACGGTTCACGTACACGAGGATGGGAATGAAATTCGATCACGATAAATCGAATATTTACCCCGGAAAATCGTGTACGGGTACGAGAACGAGAACGGAAACGATTATGCGTCTGCGGCGGATATGCCACCCACCAATTGCCCTGTCGCAAATTTCAACATCAAATACGAAGCAGTTTTACAACGACAATTCAAAGTTTTGGATTTGACATTAGAAAAAACAAGCTGTAGTACGTGGCATTGTATTCTATTAATATTTCAATACAATTATAAAATCATTGAAAACTGGAGAATTCTTTATATGAAATCGCATTTTAGATGTATAAATCTGCTGATGCACACCGTTTTGGCTATCGGCATGTTCTCTTCCGGCATAGCTGCCGCGGACACCAAATACTGGGATATAAGCGATGACGAAGGCTACGACGGCGGTGACGGTATCTGGGATGCCGGTATTACTGCCAATTGGAACAGCGGCAGCGGGCGAGCTGTATGGAACAACGGCGATGATGCCCTTTTCTCTGCCGACGGCACACTCCAATATACCGTTACTATCGACGGCGAAGTAGAGGTCAATTCGATTAACATGGGCAAGAATAATGATGTCACAATCACCGGTGGAACGCTCGTACTCGGTGCAGGCGGTCTGAATAATGGACTTGCAGGTCTTGATAAAGTTCTTCGTGTCCATTCACCTATTGCCCTGACTGCAGAGCAGACATGGAACGTTATGTGGACCTCTCCCACCATTATAGAAGTAAAGGGCAATATCTCTGAACGCGGAGACAGCTTCGGCATTACGCTCAACCGCCCTTCAAATGGACACGGCGGTCAACTATGGCTTTTCGGGACCAACACATATAGCGGCGGCACCCATCTCGTAGGCCTTGGAACGGAAATACTCATCAACAACGATTATTCACTTGGAACCGGTCCCATATACTTTAAAGGCGGTCATCTTGCCAACAAGGGCCCCCTCACCTTGACCAACACTATTGTCACCTCTTCTGAGTGGCCGATGCCTACTGCAAACCTCAACTTTAACGGAGGAGACATGAGGCTCGCCGGTCCGATAACTGGAGACGGGGCTATATGGACGCGCTCTATGCCCAATCCTTATTTACTCAAACTCGCTGGAGACAACTCCGGCTTCACCGGTTGCTTTACCAACTCTGTGAGCACGGTTGTTTTTGAATCTCCTGCCTCCGGCAGTGCCTCTGCATCCTGGCTTTTTGCCGGTGGTGGTGCTCAGCTTGCTTTCGGCGGCGGTGAAATACACATGGGCTCTTTGGAAGCAGCAGCCGGCTATGTGGGTCTAGTTCCGGCAGATGACGGTATTTACACACTGATTGTGGGAGAGCTCAACAAGGATTGTGAATATGTGGGTCAACTGCAACACCCGCAATCCCCCAGTACAGGGGGCCTGATACTCGAAAAACGAGGTTCTGCCGATTTTACACTCTCTCACACTCAAAGCTCTTACCGCAATGGTACCATTATACGGGAAGGAAACCTTAATGCCGTAAAACTTGATGGAGACTGGAATAGCAGCAGTCTCGGGCAACTAGGATCCATAACTCTTGACGGTGGTACTTTACAGTATATCGGCAGCGGTGACACATTCGGGCGTCCTGTAGTAGTCGGTGCGGACAACGGTTGCATAGCTGCTTCCGGCAGCGATGTGGAAGATGGGACTCTCATTGTAACTTCGAAGATATCTTTCGATGGCGACGGCGAACGTATCTTCTCACTCGGCGGCAGCAACACGTATACAAACACTTTCAAGTCCGCATTGGGAAATAACGCAGACTCTGCCACTACCCTGCGCAAAATCGGATCCGGCTCATGGATAATCCCGGAAAACACGAGCACATACAGCGGCGACACACTTGTTGAGTCAGGCACCTTGTATATAGAAGGTTCGCTACACACCGACACGAAGGCTGTGGTCACAGGCGACGGTCGTCTGGCAGGAACCGGTTCTGTGTTGTGCGACACAACCATAAAGAACGGCGGACGGCTCAGCGCAGGCAATGACTTCGGTATACTGACGCTCACAGATGTAACAATTGAAGAGAACGGAAAACTCGCTCCGCGTATCGGAGGGGTAAACTTCTCAGAAGAACATGGCATGGAATACGGACGCGCTGTTATTGCTGAGGGCGGTTCGATAACACTCGATGCTGCCAAACCTGAACGGACTTGGGGAGGGAAGGCCGATGGGAATCTTGACTTTCCTGCCAACCTCGCCCTTCAGATTTCCGGCACTGTGCCCGGCGAGGGAACGGTGCTGATAGACGACATTACAATGCGGCACACAATCACTGAAGAGAATCGCTACGTCTTTTCTCTTTTCAACGAGCCTCGCGGAAATATATGGTTCGGGACAAATTCTGCCATGGCTGTTACCTTCCGCCTGCTCGATCGCGCAGGCGGAGACGGCACATTCACGCTTGAAACATACT
>JAAZFF010000173.1 GCA_012511845.1 Lentisphaerota bacterium | reverse complement strand
GCTGTGAACGGGTACGATCTCCTGGCAAGCCAGAGCCCGGCTGTCCGCTCTCAGAATCCAAGGACTCTGCGGAAGGTTTTGGGGGAGAGTCTCCACACTGCCAGAGTATATACCGATAATCCGACGAGAACAGCAAGAATGAATGTTGCAATGGACTGCCAGCCCTGTTTTCCAACGAGTTCTCCGATAAAATGCTTCGCAAACCATAATGATGCACACATGAGAAGTGACGCAAAAAGATATTTGACAGCCGGGTTTATCAGCAAGTTGAAATTAACTTGTCTGGAACCTGCCCGAATCTTGAGCGCAAGTATTATACAGGAGGCGACTGAGCAAACGACTGTTGAGCCGGCAAGACCAGCGTGTTTCCATTCTACAGGAAGAGTAAGTACAAGGATGATGTTGAGAATGGCGTTAGTGCCAACCATCCACAAGCCAATGCGAAGCGGTGTTTTAACATCTTTTTTAGCATAGAACCAAGGCGTGAGAATTTTGTATATGCTGAATGCAAGCAACCCGGGAGCGTAGCAAGCGAGAGCTCTGGAGATACGAGTGGTGTCTGTACTATCGAATTTGCCGCCCTCATATATGATGCGTGTTATTTCAGGTGAAAGGAAAATTAAAGCAATAGACGCAGGCGTCATTATCAGAAGAAGATCTTCTAGTGTTTCTGTCAGTGTTTTTGCAGCATGCTCTTCGTTTCCACGTGCAAAATCTGATGAAAACGATGGCAGCAAAACTGCAGCAAAAGCCGTTGCAACTACGCCGAGAGGCAAGTACACTATACGCTCCGCGTAAGAAATTGCCGCCGGCGCCCATGGTGCTGCCCACATTGCAAGGAGGTTGTCGAGAAGCAGATTGATTTGTTCGGCTCCCATTCCAATTGCGCCGATAAAGGTATTTCCCCAAACAAGTTTTACGTATTCAGTATGCCAACCGGAGAAGGTCGGGGTGAGGCTCATGCCGCAACGACGTACGGCAAAGAAGAGATACATGAGTTGGAGAACACCGGAAATCAGAACAGACCATGCCACAATTTTAACGCGCTGGTACAGGTCCAGATGTGGGAAAAAGAAGATTCCGCAAAGTGTGGCTATCCATATAATATTGAGCAGGGCAGGAGCGAAGGCAGTTTTACCGAACTTGCCCAGGGCGTTTAACATTCCGCCTGCAAAGGCTGTCGCACAAATTAGGACGGAGTAGGGCAGCATAATGCGTGTGAGTCGCAGCACGGTGTTGACTCTGCCGCCATCCTCCGTAAATGGTATAGCGACACTGATGCCGAGAAGACCCAGGAGACAAATCAGTGTCAGAAGGAAGGTGACCATGCTCGATAGTGCACGAGCCATTTCTTCCGCCTGCTTTTTCCTGTCGCTGTCTATTTCACTTTTGAAGACAGGAATAAAAGCGGACGAAAGAGCACCTTCTCCGAAAAGTTTGCGGAAAAGGTTGGGGATTTGAAATGCAAATACGAATGCCGACTGAGCCAGGCCTGCACCGATAAGGCGCGAAGTCAACATTTCTCTCACAAGACCAAGTATGCGACTTAGTCCGGTAAGGGCACCGATTAAATTGGCTTTCTTGTTAACTGCGGAAGCATTGTTTTGCATGTCTGGAAACTTATTTGTTCTCAGATTTGTCGGTATCACATAAAGCATCTACAGTTGCTTTTATGGTGGCGACAGGATTCTCAAAAAGTGGAGAAATTATTACAGTTTCAATTTGGTGAGTCTTTGCAATTTCGCTTACACGAGATGCCTCAGCCTTATTCTGGGCGAATATTTTTGAAACGTTATGCTTTTTTAATTCAATGTTCACATTGTGGAGATGACGTGGACCCGGCTCCAGCCCGTGAGCCTCAATTGCAATTTGCTTCAGGTTGAATTCTTTTGCGAAATGTCCCCACGCCGGGTGATAAACTGCAATAGCTGTAATTTCAGCCTCTTTTAATCTTGCAAGGTATTCTGCCTGCATTTTTTGTGACTTCTCGTAGAAGGCGTCGGCGCGTTTTTTGTAGGTTTCAGAGTTTGCGCTATCAAGCAAAGCGAATTCCCTGGAAATTATTTGTGCGTATCTGGAAAGCGTTATCAGAGACATCCATCCATGCGGATCAATGGAGTCGTCGTGATCTGTATAGCTCCTGCCGGCGAGATGTTTTTTAGTTGCAGGTTTCTTTTCGAGCGGAACAACCTTCATTTCCGGATTTATCTTTGCCAGTTTCTTTAATAAAACTTCTTCGAACTTCAATTCGCCTTTGAAAAACAGATCGCACTCTTTAAGTTGCTCCATCAATTTCGGGGATGGTTCAAATATGTGGGGATCCTGCCCCTTATCGGCAAGCACAATACAATTCCAGTCATCACCGCCTATTTCCTGAATCAGGAACTTCATCGGAGGTACGGCTACAGCAACTGTATGCTTTGCGTAACAAAATCCCTGAATGACGAGCATGGAGCACAGGGCAAGGGCAATGGTTGGGAGGCGTACTGATTTTATTTTCATCTTTTTCTAAGTAAAATTATATTGTTTGTGGTATTTAATTGGAAGGGCTCAATGACAGTGCATCAGTCCCCTGAAATTATAACCTTTGTCGAGATAAGCTTCTGCAGCCTGGCGCGAAAATCCTATTAAAGGAATTCCGCAATCAATAGTATTTTTAAAAATGTAATCCATATCGTTCAGATGAGGTTGCGATAAATTTACGGCATAAATGCCTTCCATGAGCGGCAGTCTGTCGATGTAATGATCGCCGCGTCCGCAATAATGGATAGCTCCTCCGCCAAATTCAGATAATAATCGCTGATTATATGGGCGAATAAATTCATCAAACATTTCTGAAGAAAGATTCATGGCGGAATCATCCCTTATCATAAGCTGCCCCTTCATGAAAAGTCCCCAATGGGCTGAGTAATTTCCTCTGGGGGGAGCTATTTTCAGCCATAAATTCATGAAACTTGCATATGTATCGGTTATCGAATGAAGCAGCTTGTGTACAAGGTCAGGGTTGTCATATAAATCCAGAAATATCGCTGATCCCCATAGGAGTTCACACACATCCATCGGTCCCTGCAGATCGGGATGATATAAATAAATATATTCAGAAACTTTAGGATAGTCTGAGAAAGCCTGCCTGAACAATTCACCTGTTTCAAGACAGTCTTTACCGAATCCTGTCCTGATTTCTGGGGGACCTGCATCTAACAGACGCTCAATTGCATCAGCTCCGCCTTTAACCGGCCATGTAGTCGGCAGTGTGTTAAGTTCGTCATCCATCCAGAAAATTTCAGCACCGTATATCGACGGCATAATCCCTGTGCCGTAATCAGTACGAACACTGAGAATTGCTCCGGAACCTGATGCAAGCGCATTGGAGCAACCGGATAACTGCCTTATAATCATTTTGACAGGATCACGTATGGCATCATTTGTTGAAATATCACGCCATTCCAGGCGGGAGGGAGCTTTGCGCTGACGACGTGGAGAGAAAATTTCGCCTTTGTAATTTCCTTCAAGGAAAGACTTCCATTGAGATATCAGTTCGTTTTCGATTTGAGGTTCAATACGATTTTCCAAATCTTCCAGGTACTCTTCTACTTGCGAAATAGCTGTTCTCATAATTACCGATGAGGGATTAGTATTTATTAAATGCGACTTTTATGTCAAGTTTTGAAAAATTGTATCACGTCATTTTGGAATTTACAAGAATGAGACCTGTTGAAATGTTGACCCTGCCCTGCAGTTATGGTAACTTTTTTGCCACAACCACTTTGCTGAAAGTAAATTTATACAGGATTTGAATTATGGGTTTTAATTTTTGGCTTCAGGATGCTCATGTGCGGATTTTTCCGTTTGGTAATAAATCAAAACCTGATTCTCTGGTGCTTGATGTTGCCCGGGGGGAGAGGATTGCTTTTCAAACAGCGGCAGAATATATGAATCAGGGCGATGATGCCGAGGTGGTTACAGTTGAAGCGGAGGTATGTACTGCGCCTTTCCCAGTGCGTATACGCAGGGTCGGGTTTGTCCCTGTACCGCATTTTAATACGGGTGTTCCGGACGATGAGAAGGACTGTATAGGTCATATACCTGGATATGTGCCGGATCCGCTTTTTGACGAGAATAAGGCTAAGGTTGCTGCAGGTGAAACGTGTGCATTCTGGTTTACTGCCGATATTCCCGAGAGCTGTCCGGCAGGCAAATATGATGTAGAAATTCGTCTTGTTGTAGAAGATAAAAAAATAACAGGGACTCTTTCGGCAACATTCATTGTCCATGAAGTCGTTATTAAAAAGCGGGAAAATTTTCCTGTAGTACAATGGTTTTATAATGATTCAATACTCGATTGGCATGGATTGAAGCCTTTCGAAGAAGAATTCTGGCAACGTGTGAAGCCATATATGTTAAATCTGGTATTGCATGGTCAGGATACTATTTACGCTCCGATTTTCACTCCGCCGCTCGACGGGGTGAAAAGACCGACCCAGCTGCTGGGCGTAAAGTGTGAAGGTGAGGGAAGGTACAGCTTTGACTGGAGTGATGTTAAGCGTTATGTAGATTTGGCAAAAGAATGCGGAATCGAGAATTTTGAGTGGACACATTTGTTTACCCAATGGGGGGCTAGAAACGCGCTTCGTATTTACGAGGGTCAGGGTGTAGATGAGAAGCTTTTATGGGAGCCGGAGACAGAGGCTGCTTCTGAAACATACAGGACCTTTCTTGCGCGATTTCTTCCTGAATTCAAGAGTTTTCTGGATAATGAAAAATTGCTTGAATTTTCATTTTTCCATGTCTCTGATGAACCTCATGGTGAGGAAGGGAGAGCAAATTATCTTGTTGCCAGAACGATTCTCAGGGAACTTGCTCCCTGGATGAAAACGATGGATGCTCTCAGCGAGATCGAGTATGGACGCGAGGGCATTACTGATATGCCTATTCCATCAATCAGAGTTACGAAGCAGTTCCATGATGAGGGGATACCGTCATTTACGTACTTCTGCTGTAATCCGCGCAGGCGGTATTTAAACAGGCTCGTTGATACACCGCTTGCAAAGATGCGCATGCTTGGATGGCTGTGCAGGAAATTTGAAGTGCGCGGATTTTTACATTGGGGCTATAACTATTGGCAGCAGCGTGGAAAGCGGGAATTGGTTGATCCGTTTACAGAACTGTCGGCAGGTGACTGGCCTGAGTGGGCGTATGGAGATTGCTTTCTGGTATATCCTGGACCGGATGGACCGATCGATTCCATCCGCTGGGAGATTTTTTCGGAAAGTCTTCAGGATCTTGCCTTGTTGCAGACTTTGGATATTCATCCGAGTGATCCTATTTTGTCCGAATTTGAAGATTTTAATAAATTCCCCAAGTCACTTGACTGGCTGAGACGTACGCGACGTGATTTGCTGCTAAGAGGACGAGCCCGGCAAGCCGGGCAGTGAGCAGTGGTTAGTGGGCAGTGAGCAGATCTCTGGAAGCGCAAAAAGGTAGGGCGCGGAGAACGCAGAGGCTTAGCAGGGTAGATCGTTAACCACGAAACACACGAAAATTCACGAAAGCTTTACTGCCGGAAAGATTTAACCGCGAAAAGGTAGGGCGAGCCCGGCAAGCCGGGCAGTGGACAGATCTCAGGAGGGCGGATGTCCTCATGAGCCGTGGTTGCGAAGCTATCTCAATATGGTCAATGCGGTCAATAGGGTCAGTCCCAAGTCCCGAGTTCGAGGTCGAAATCGATTCCATCGACCTGCGGTTGCTGAGAAGAAGGGTAGGGACGGCTTTCCAAGCGGTCCGCTGTTTTTCGGCGCGCCCGGAGGTCATCGCCCTACCTTTGCCCGGCTTGCCGGGCTCTGGCTT
>JAAZFF010000172.1 GCA_012511845.1 Lentisphaerota bacterium | reverse complement strand
GCAAAGAAATCGGAACCTTAGTAACATCTTGACAAAAAGCGCAAAAACAAAGAGAATAGTGCCTCGATAAACAGATGGTTTTTTCAGATAGCCGACAAAATGATTTCAGCGGCGCTGGCAAACCGGAAAAGTGAGCAAGATCATTATGGAAACAGACAATTTAATAAAAGAAACTCAGGGAAAAATGGATGGTGCCATCAAGGCACTTGAAACTCAACTGTCAGGCATACGCACAGGAAAAGCCTCTCCGGCTTTAGTTGATAATATTCAAGTTCAGTATTACGGAGCCCCGACAAGAATCCGTGACCTCGCCAATATATCAACACCGGAACCGCGCCTACTTGTAGTTTCACCATATGATCCTTCAATTTTAAGTGAAATAGAACGGGCAATCCTGGGTGCCAACATTGGTGTTACCCCTGTAAATGACGGTCGCGTAGTTCGAATACCTATACCAGAGCTTAGTGAAGAGCGCAGAAAAGAAATGACCAAGGTTGCCAGCCGCATGGCTGAAGACGCTAAAGTTTCAACGCGCAACGTGAGGCGTGACGCAAATGACACGTGCAGAAAAATGCAAAAGGACTCTGTTATTTCCGAGGATGAGAGAGAACAGGTACTTGAAAAGATTCAAAAAATCACTGACAGCACAATTGAAAAAATTGACTCCATTTACAAGGCTAAAGAAGCCGAAGTAATGGGAGAGTAACTCTCTCCCCGATTCATTGATAACAAATTTTAGATAAAACTGTATTACGGAGATTAAAAATGGCTGACGAAAACACTACTCCAAGTGGCGACAATGCGACAAAGCGTCCGATTGGAATAAAGCCTATAACCATAAAACCAATGACGCCTCCGGCTAATCCACCTGTAAAACCGGAGATTGCCGAACCCGTTACGGAATCAGCACCTGTCACAGAATCAGCACCAGCTACGGAATCGGTGGCAGCAGTTGAGCCTGACAAAAAGAGTGACGTTGAACAGAAGCCACTCGATGCTCAGCAGACTACAGCTACTGTCAGACTTAAACCAGTTGCACCTCCTGCTGCACGACCCACTATCCAACCGGCAGCAGGCGCACCTGGTGCACCTCTGAAACCGCTACGTCCGGCTACAATTCAGCCGCCTACCATTAAACCGTCTACAACACCTGCAACAGAGGCAGCAAAATCAAAAACGTCGCGGATATCCCTCGATGCAGCTTTTGCAGATACAGCTCAACCTTCAAAAACATCAACAGGTCAGGTACCGGTAGGGAAAATAACTGGGAATCTGAGCGCAGCCGCCAACGAGGCGGAGCTCACACGCAGGCGCACCTTGCGAATAGGAGCTCAACCTGCCCCTTCCGCCGGAGCTGGCATAAGCGAAGCTCCGACGATAAGAAAAAAGCAGCTTGTATTGAAAAAAGATAAAGTTGCCGACACAGCAGCAGGACCGGAAGCAGCCGGGGCTGAAGACGAACATGTTTCGGCATTTTCAGCTTTCCAGAATGCAGCTCCTGTAGAAAAAACAAATCCGGTTTTTCCTATTTTGGCAATCCTGGCATGCCTGGTAATAATTGCACTTATACTTATGTACATGGCACAAGCTTCGGGCGTAGACAGATCGCTTACCGCTTTCTCGACTTTTCAAAATGGTCCAAACATAAATTGGCCTGGAAAACTTTTAAACTTTTAGTTTTAAACAAACCATAACGTTTCATCGGAATTTCGTTGAAGGCGGACGTCTGCAACAAAGGCGTCCGCCTTCAATATAAAATACAGGAACCCAGAAATGGCAAAAGAAATAGACACCCTGCCTCTGAATGGAAGAGCAAATTCACCGGAGCTTGATGCAATTTTAGGAAAATCATTCAAGGTGTTGGATGATGGCTTTGTCAGACCGGTAGATTACATGGGAAATGACCTGTCAATTGTGCAGGCAGCGCGTGTATCATATGGAGATGGAACTAAAAAGGGAGCAAGCGACAAGAATCTAATCAGGTATTTGATGCGCCACAGACATACAACACCGTTTGAAATGTGCGAAATAAAATTCCATGTTCGCGTTCCTATGGATATCTGGAGACAATGGGTGCGCCATCGCACTGCCAATATAAACGAATATTCTACACGATACTCAATTGCCATAGACTCTGCCCACAGCACAAATGCTGATGAATGGAGAGCTCAATCTACAACAAACCGCCAGGGCAGCGGAGAACCGCTCGATTATGATGTCGGGAAAGAACTTACGAAACAGGAAAAACAACTCCATGACATGAGCCGTAATATATATCGCCAAAGACTCGATTCTGGAGTTTCCCGTGAACAGGCTCGCAAAGATTTGCCTCTTGCAACATATACCGAGGCTTATTGGAAATGCGATCTGCACAACCTCTTTCACTTTCTCTCTTTGAGAATGGAAAATGCATCTCAGTATGAAATTCGGGAATATGCAAAAACAATAGGGAATGAAATTGTCTCAAAATGGGTCCCGCATGCATGGGAAGCATTTATGGATTACAATTTTGATGCCAAGTTGCTCTCGCGTTTTGAGATCGAATTGCTTGGATATATTACTCGCGGTGAGATCGAAGCAGCAAAAGAATATGCGCAAAAACATGAGATGCTTAGAAACGACAAGCCGGGTCGCGAACTTGTAGAATTTGAAGAAAAACTCACGCTTATGGGCTTGGAATCTCCCTGGTCTTAAATGAAACTTCAGAAGTATCTCTC
>JAAZFF010000171.1 GCA_012511845.1 Lentisphaerota bacterium | reverse complement strand
GTGAAGTTCCAGCCATCCGGCTTGAGCAAAAAACCGTCGACCGCCGCCCCTCGTTTTTGCCATGCTTCATGAATAACAGCATTAGTAGGTGCGTTGAAATCGAAAATTTTATTCGTATCAACTGCTACTAATGCAAATCCGGCAGCTTTCTGTGCATCAGAAAGTGAGGGGCTGCTGTCGGGTGCACCGGCAGGAAACCAGGTGTTGAAATTGAATGGCTTCGTCCCATCTGGCTTGGAACCACCAAAAACAATAATGCCTGAAATGACAGCGATAAAGATCGCTTGTGCAAAAAGCGGCAATCTGCGGAAAGTGCTGAAAGCTTTGCGAAAATCCTTATTTTTTGAGAGAAACAAAAGCAGAAATAAAAAACACATAACACCCCAAAGGAAGCAAAGCAGAAATACCATTCCGCTGTTTGCATTTATATTCTGGGGTTGTACCAGGCGTGTCATTTTATGGAAAGCTGCCTACTGTTCATTGTTATTGTCCACGGGCTTCCGGTTCTTTGAATGCCTGCCACAGATGTTGCATCTCCATATGGGAGGAAACCAGCAGGCAGTTCCACTTCCACCATACACCTCTTTCATTACCGCAACGGAATATCTAGCTCTTTTCGCAATTTATTGAAGTCGAAACGGAGAAAATCCTCATTTCTACTGGAATTTTGCTGATTTTCAAAATCATCAATCAACTCGGATACGGCTTTCCTTCCCTCTGGAGTGGCTGCAACAGCTCTGGGGGTTCGGTTACCCAGGGCAGGCACTACGTCATCAGCCCATGCCATATGCAGTTTATCAGCTATTTTCTGCAATTCCTTGTCCAATTCACTATTGGAATGACTGGACTTGCCAGACTCAATGGAGGACGTCGTATTGCGAACTGCTTGCGCAACATCTTCCTTCGTTTCAGGAGTTTCATGGCTGGTACGCTGATGTTCTATCAGGGTTCCCATGGTTCCCAGCAAATGTTTTTTTAGCTCTGCATCACGTTCTTTGCTGTTACATTCCGTTTTTATAGAATCGGCACCTATGAAAACATGTCCTTTTAGAATATCTTCGTTGCTGTTGGGTGATTTATCTTTCCCGGACCATATATACACCCGGGCTCCATCTTTGAAATCCTCTGTGTCAATAAAATCTTTCACCAAGTTTAGTTTTGACTGAATTAACAATTTGTTTTCGGGAGAAAATGAGTATTCAGATTCGCTAAATACAATCTGGTGTCCATCTCTGTTTACCAAATTCGGAAGCTCAGGATCAAGCATTTCTTCCACACAGTCCAGATAAAAATTAAAAAATTCACTCCGATAATACAGGAGATTTACACGATTAAAGCCATCCCAGTCCGTTAAAGACAGTTCTTCAATAAAATCATTTACTTTGGCACGATACTGAAGCGGTTTAAGCGGAATTGGGGCAATAACATTAAATATGAAAAAGTTATCAAGTCCCACCACATGAGCATACATAATATCTCCTGTGATTGCATTGATTGTAATAGAAGAATCATTTACAAAACGCTCCTCGGCTGTAATCATATCTGCAATTCTAACACCAATCCGCGGTATTACTTTTTTAACTTGCCAAAAAGAAAAGGGCTCTCTTCTGGCAGCCTGAATATATTCGACTACATCTTTTTTAAGGTTTGAATCCTCATTCTTCAACAGGATGGCTGCGACAGTATTTTCATAGGGTACTGCAACACTATCCATATCTACATCATCAGTATCTCGTTTTATATTGTAATTATAAAACATCCAGTTGTAAAGCAGCCCATTGACAAGTGTTTGTTCCAGCTCATCAGTTGGCATCTCTGGCAAAAGTTCAGCGAACACTTCCAGCTCTTCCTCAGTGTAAAAATCTAACAACTGTTTTACCAGCAGCCTGTAGGATTGTCTGAATGCATTATTCAATTTGCTGACATTCCACTTTTTGCTACTTTTACTCTTTTTGTTGCCTTTATTTTTTTTCATTCTTTTTACGAAACCTTGAGATTTTTCATTGAAAACATCGATATCTGACTTTGCCGGTTGCTTACTATAATCTGATAGCGGGTTCGAATGCAAACGAGAAATTTTTTAAGCATGGTAATTACAGGAATCGGATGATGAAAAGCTCCACGGGAATTTCAGGCTCAAGCTCAGGCGAGGGTATGCTGTGAGGCGCATAATCGTTCCCGTTCCCGTACGGATACACGATTTTTCTGCAGTAAACATCGTGTTTTTCGTGCTTGAGTTTCATTCTCATCCTCGTGTACAGGAAACGGGTACTGCTCTCCCGGAAGCAATAGCTGCTTGCCGGGCTCCGCCCTATCTTCTTAGTAGGAGATAACAGGCAAAAATGCCCGTCCTGCAATTGTCAAGTGCTAATAAGTTGACTCGATCAATATGTTGTGCAATAATCTTGTACAAAAAGGAGGATGAATTATGGATAAAATAGCAATTTCCGAAGCACGCAATAATTTGCCCCGACTTGTACAAAAAGTGGCTGCCACGCGCCAGCCCGTTACACTGTTGCGTTACGGTAAGCCGGCTGCCGTCATCATGCCGGTATTGCCGGACTCCGAAATCAATAACTGTTACTCCTTGCGCTCTGTCAAAATCAAAATGAGCGAAGATTTCAATCATCCAATGGAAGATTTGTGGCAGGCAACGGCAGTAACCGATGAAGAAGAGGAGTAGCGGGGAAAATAATATGCTTATAGTTTTGGATACTCAGGCATGGCGCTGGTGGCTGCATGATCCGACCAAGCTATCGCCGAAAGCAAGTAAGTGCATTAAATCTGCTGAAAAGAATAATGCCATCAGGGTGTCCGTGATTTCGATTTGGGAGATAGCCACCAAGCAAGCATTTGGAAAACTTGTTTTGCCTATAGACATAGTTCAGTGGTTTGAACAGGCGAACAGTTATCCGGGGGTAATTATTGAGCCGCTATTACCGGCAGATGCAATTGGAAGTACACGTTTGCCGGGTGTATTTCACAAAGATCCGGCAGACAGGATCATCGTGACCCTGGCAAGGCGTTTAAATGCCGGGCTCGTTACGAGTGACCGCCTCATACAGACGTATCCACATGTGAAAACAGTTTGGTGAAGCATATTGGAAATCTGCCAGTCTTTTTGATCATAATATCATGTTAGACACCCTCGCTGAGCTTGCTCAGTTTTGTATCTGCTTTTTGTTGCGAACCTGGCAAAAACAAAGAGAATATAACTGCATGGCTCACCAAATGCACCCCGCTGTAGCACTGATGATGAAGTTTCCGATCTCCCCTATGGCAAGTCAGGAAGGTGTCACTTATAAGACAACAAGTTCGAAATGGAGACCGTGGTAATGTCCAATTCTTTATCCAACTTCCTCTATTTTTCTTTCATCTGCAAAAGCGACTTTTTGAGAAAAGGCAATGTTTACAGGGCTTTCACATGGTAGGAGTAGGGGGATTCGAACCCACGACCCACTGATTAAGAGTCAGTTGCTCTACCACCTGAGCTATACTCCCAAACAAAAATGGAGCGAGCTAAGGGATTCGAACCCTCGACAGCTACCTTGGCAAGGTAGAGCTCTACCACTGAGCTAAGCTCGCTCGAACAAAGAACAATCTAACACAGTCAGACTTTATATTGCAAGAGTTTTTTTTATTTTGTTATAAAATGGCGGAGAGAGTGGGATTTGAACCCACGTCACCTTGCGGTGAACAGCATTTCCAGTGCTGCGCCTTCGACCACTCGGCCACCTCTCCAGACTAGTGCAACTTTTACATCGCAAACGGGGCAAGCTTAGCATAAACAAAACAAATCTGGCAATAATAAAATTCCTTGAACTTGCATACATCAAGAAGTTTGTATACAATGCTCAGCAGTATTCAAACTTAATCTCAACGCAAGAAAGTTCTTAATATGCGAAAGTTCAACAACATACTTGTTACCGGCGGCGCCGGCTTCATAGGCTCTAATTTTATACGATATGTCTTTGAAAAGACCGATTTCAAGGGACGGATCATCAATATGGATTCGCTTACTTATGCCGGGAACCCTGCGAGTCTTGAAGATGTTGCAGCCAGATACACCGAACGGTATGTATTCGAACACGCAGATATCAGGGACAAGGAGGCTGTAGAACGGATTTTTGACGAATACGATATCGATTCCGTTTGCCATTTAGCAGCAGAATCTCACGTTGATCGTTCCATTGTTTCTCCAGATGACTTTATTCAGACTAACATTGTTGGAACATTTAATTTACTGCAGGCTGCCAAGGAGAGGGATGACAGGATAACTTTATTCCATCATGTCAGTACTGATGAGGTTTATGGCAGCTTGGGCGATACAGGGTTTTTTACTGAAACCACTCCTTATATGCCTCATAGTCCGTATTCAGCTTCCAAAGCTTCTTCGGATCATCTTGTCCGTGCGTATCACGACACATACGGACTGCCCATAACTATATCTAATTGCTCGAACAATTATGGACCATACCAGTTCCCTGAGAAGCTTATCCCACTGATAATATTGAATGCTCTTGAAGGTAAACCTCTGCCTGTTTACGGTGAGGGGATTAATGTGCGTGACTGGCTATATGTGGAAGACCACTGTTCTGCGATATGGACAGTAATGAAAGAAGCGAAAGCCAGTGAGACGTATGTTGTGGGGGGGCGATGTGAACTGCGTAACATTGATGTTGTAAAACGCATTGCGGCACTTGTTGATGAATTTGCCGGACCTTTGCCATCCGGTGCTCCCAGGGAGAGTCTGATAACGTTTGTCAAAGATCGCCCCGGGCACGACCACAGGTATGCTATTGATTGTACAAGGCTGGAAAATGATTTCAGCTGGACGCAGACAGAAACTGCTGAAAGCGGTTTCGCAAAAACTGTCAAGTGGTACCTTGATAATAACGAATGGGTAAAGTCTGTACGCACCGGTGAGTACAGGCAGTGGATTGAAAAAAATTACGAGAAACGTTAAGCAGGGCGTTTTTAAAAATCCTTAACTTTAGTGTGTCATATCAAAGAGAGCCTTTGGCGATGACATACTTTGGAAATTATAATCGAATCGTTTTCATTTGATATCTTTCTCATGAAATGCTATATTGTGCGCTACTTGACAAGGGGTCAGAGCCCCGAGTTGGGGGCGACAAGGTTTCGACGGGACGGTTGAGGCCTCAGTTGCGCGCCGAGGACTCCGGTATACTCGTCAATTTACGGAAAAACTAAACTGCCAACTCTGAATTGGCCTTCGCGGCTTAATATTGCCGCGACACGGAACTGCTAACGCCTGCTAGGCGGGGAAGTGTCATTTAGCAGGCTGGCATGCGGCTGGGTGGCCGGGACGTATGCGACACAACCGTGGCCGCTGGCGCATCGGGTGGCCTGCCTATGGGCAGCCTGATGGGCGAGACTTAATTATGGGATACGCGCGTAGATGCTGGTGTTACTTCGTTTCGGACGGGGGTTCGCCTCCCCCCGCCTCC
>JAAZFF010000170.1 GCA_012511845.1 Lentisphaerota bacterium | reverse complement strand
TATGGGCCAGGATACGTCTTGGCTCTCAAATCACGTCTGTCATGGCAATAGCAGACAGAATAGTGTATTCCAGAAAGAAAAAGACCCCGGAGCAGACCACCGCGCAAAATCTTCCGCAGATTTGGGCAGTGGACAGTGGGCAGGGCACTGGGACCGCGAGGCTCCGTACTCGCATCGCGTCCCCTCAGCCAACTGACCCTATTGACCCTATTGACCCTATTGACCGTATTGAAATGCTTGACGCGAATCACGGTTGCCGAGCACTGGGACCGCAGCGCTCCGTACCTGCATCCAGCGCGAAAGGTAGGGCGTGTTTCTCCCGGCTCCGTCCGTTAACTACGCCGTGGCAAGCCGCAAGCCGCCGCAGCTGTCAGACAAGTCGGACAAGTCAGACAAATTCCGAGTCTCGAGTCCCGAGTCCCTACAGCCCCTCATACACCCGGATGTAGTCGATATACATATCAATTACACCATCATACCGATCAAGATCAATCTTCCAGCCGCTTATCCCGCCAACAGCAAGATTCACAAGAAAATAATGCGGTTGCGCCTTCGACACCGGCATCGTCTTGTGACGCGCCATCTCTATGTCGTCGCAGTAATAAATTGTATCCTCTTCCGTGATAAGGCAACCATACGTGTGAAAAGATTCATACCACGCCGAAGACACCCCTGCCGCACGCATCTTCTGCGGATTGCCAACCGATTTCGACGCCGCCCTCTGCACCCGCTTGCCCTCCTCACCCTGTCCCCAGGCATGAGGGCAAATCTCGTACTTGTCGAACGAATTCGGATTGCCCGGACCTTCACCGCCGTACGCCTCGATAATATCAAGCTCGTCGCACGGACCGCCGGTCTGGAGGTTGTCTGTAAGCAGCCAGAATGCCGGCCACGAGCCGGGTGCGTTCGGTGCAATGAACCTGCACTCAAAGTAGCAGGGAACCGACGCCTTGAAGCCCGAGCCGTCGCCCTGCATCGATGCGATAATGCCGGTGCTGCCTTTCGACTCTTCAGCACGTATGCGCAAAAATGTATCGCGCTGCTTAAACGGATTGTTCGGCTTGTCGAAGCTGGTAAAAGGAAACCCCAGCTTGCCGCCCGGCTTGCCCTTCATGGCGTCCGACCATTCACTGAAATCCTGCGATCCGTCAGGCGGCTTGTGGTCATAATATTTGAAGTTCGAGCCTTTGCCGATGGAGAGTTTCGGGTCAGTAAAATCATCGGCAAACACCAGCTTCATACCCTTTGCCGCCGGAGGCGGAGTTTTGGGCATGCCGGCAATCATCCGTCCTGAAGTATTGTAAAGCTGCAGGTAGCAATTGTCCTTATACTCCTTATCGCCTGCAGCAGACTTGCCGGCAATAGTCACTGTAAGTGGACCCCTTGGGAATCTGCCGGCAGGAAGATTAAAAGAACCGCTTCCATCTTCTGCCACACGGACATTACGCGCAAATACTTCAACCTCCTTCCCATTGAAAGCCGAAGCATCTACTGTCTTGAAGCCGGGAGCTTTGAAAACTACAGTCGTGCTTCCGGAAATATCTCCGCAATATTTCGGAGAGCTTACAGTTATGATGCCGCCTCGTGAGTCGTTTCCTGCCATGGCAATTCCTGCCGACATAAATGCGGCATTTGCAACGGCTGCAGCCAGTAATATACGGGAGTTTAAGCGTAATGTATTTGTCATGATAATTCTCTGCTGTTATTTTAACGTATTTAGGTGTTCCCTTATTTAACGAACTGCCAATACGGTACCTTTTTTCAAGTCGGAATGCAAACTTTTGATATCCGCCGGACATAAAATCTGCCCGAAACGCAAAAGCAGGCGAACCTGAAAATCAAAATGCTTGATTCCGCCAATAAAATGAGAATATAATGCCTGCTTGATTTTTTTGTATTTTCTGTGTCGACTCCCATTTTTACATCATGCCGGGAAGCGGCAGGAAGTTGAAAAGGGAAAGTTATTATGACAACAAAACCTCTTAATGTGCTATGTATCGGTGCTCATCCTGATGACTGTGATTTCCAGATATCGGGCATCGCTTTGAAATACAGGGCGCTGGGGCACAACGTATGCTTCGTATCCATGACAAACGGCGATGCGGGTCACTTCGAAATGGGCGGCGGCGCACTTGCACAACGCCGCTATGAAGAGACCCAGGCAGTCGCCGCTGCAGCCGATTTGGAATACATCGTTTTTGATATTCACGACGGTGAACTCGAGCCGACCATAGAGGTCAGGAAGCGGATAATCTCCCTGATGCGCGAAAAGCAGGCAGCCCTTGTAATATGCCATCGCTCAAACGATTATCATCCCGATCACAGGGCGTCCGGCATAGCAGTGCAGGATGCGGCATACACTGTAATTGTTCCCAACATTGTTCCTTTTGTCCCCCATGTGCGCCGTGCTCCTGTAGTGGGGTATATGTACGATAACTTCACAATACCTACCCCGTATATCCCGCATATAGCCGTCGATACTGATGACGTCTTTGAGCGCAAAGTTGATCTTGCTCACTGCCACGTTTCGCAGGTGTACGAATGGCTGCCTTACAGCGAGGAAAAGCTCGAGCAGGTTCCGCCGGCTTCCGACGAACCTGCCCGCCGGGCGTGGCTTGCAGCAGGGCTCCGAAAACGGTTTGAAGGAGTTGCCGACGATCTTCGTCCTGCACTCATACGGCTGTATGGGGAAGAGCGCGGCAAAGCCATCAAGACGGCTGAATCCATCAGCATATCGGAATATGGGCGTCAGCCGGCGCCTGAAGAGTACAAAACCCTCTTTCCCTTCTTTTAGCCTGGAGCCCGGCGAGGCACGGCAAGCCGTGCCAGTGAGCAGTGGGCAGTGGGCAGTGGGCAGAGCCCGGCAAGCCGTGCCAGTGATCAGTGGACAGTGGGCAGTTTTCTCATGCTCAGCAGGTAGGGCGCGTTTCTCCGCAAACCGCCGTGGATGATGGGTAGTTGCTGAGCCTGGGTGGGATTTGCTTGCAGCGTGGATTCTGTTTGATGGTTACGTTTGCTCAGAAACTGCTCACTGCCCACTGCCTACTAACCACTGCCCGAAGGGTGTGGCGTTGCCACATTTGCGCTGGTTGCGGACGCCTCTACACTGCGTTGGATGTGCGCCCGGTTATGAGCGTATCGGCGAGACGAACGGATACGAATCCAGTTCGCTCACCGCGCTCTACACCG
>JAAZFF010000015.1 GCA_012511845.1 Lentisphaerota bacterium | reverse complement strand
GAGCATAGACAGAAAACTCATAAAAAGCCTTAACATCCTTGCGCCAAATTCCTCTAGCTGTATATTCACCGGGCTCTACAAATCGCGCCGGGATACTATATAATCCATGCTTGGCTGCATCAATATCACGTCCGAGATCATCCGTACCATCCCACCATGCAATATTCCTGCCTGCTGGAAAATAAGTTTCCGAAACAAGGTTCCTGATGCGCATTCCCTCTGAGTCTTCAATCACCAACGTTACATATCCGGCCTGCGGAATCGTGAACGGCACAGGTATTGGCGGATTAGAAACCATCGCGCTTTACATTTTGGGCCACTCTATCGAAATTGCAGCAGTATTTCCTATACCACACAAAGCCAGAACCTCTCCAAGCCATACACGCTTACCGCCCATCGGTTTGCTGACAACATGAGGATGTCCACCCGATTGAGGTGAAGTGATTTTCAGACGAATCGCACGTGTTTTTATACGACGTCCAAAAGAAAAGGTGTGCGGCCACATTGTAGACGGATAACCTGAATCAAAACTGGAGGGCTCTGCAACCGTCTGCCAGTCGGTCTCAAGTGCTTCCCGGGGATGACGTTGCGACGGACCTGTATAAACCTGAACTTCTGCTGCGCTGAATCCGCACCAGACACCCATCAGGGCATCGAGTTCGACCGGATTGTTCCAACTCAGCATCACCCATTCAGGGTGATCGCCTGAAACTACCGGACGCTTTGCATTTGCCGCAGAATCCATGTTTACATTTTCCCAGGCTCCCCATCCGTCAAATCTTTCATTTACAAGTCGTCCTGCTGCCTTGTTATTGGACTTTGCCGCAGGAATCGCAAAAGGGGCAACATTTATCATGCGCTCTTCAAGCGCAAGTACCCCCGCAATATATCCCTCGTACGTAGCGTCGGTTTCTGCTGCCTCATGCGTGAAGCGCAATGCCCGTGTTGTCGTGCCTGGCGGTAAAATCCATAGTGCATACGAACCGGATGAAGTCTGTTTCCCGGTTACATTTCCCTGTGAAAAACGACTCGCCGGCAACCACTGATTATCATCTGCCATCGAGCCCGGATACGAAGCTCCGCGTTTGAGCACACTTACGCGCACATTGCCTGCAACAAGAAGTGAACCGATGTTTACCGACTCTTTGAAACCGATGCGCAGATGACGCGGTCCCGGCACTTTGTCAGTTCCAAATCTCACACCACTATGACCGACGTTGGGACCATCAGCCGTCCACAACACCCATGTCGGCGGATTCTGTACTGTTTCCTCCTTCCCTGCCAGCCAGCCCCTGTATGCGTCGGCATCAAGATGCGACGCAATTACGGGTGTGCCGGCTGTCACTCCCGGTTTGGGAAATGGTGCAGCCCCTGCCAATAATCCACTTAAAATCAAACAGAACAACAAAGCACACTTCAGCATGCTTTTAACAACAGTTTTTTCCATCGATAGCCTCATCCCAGATTAATAAAGTTTAGATGCCTATGCCATGGTACAATTTTACGAATCCTTTTGAAGGTTATCATAAAAAGAGCCTCCTTGTCGATAAAAAACTGCAAAATGCATAATATCGTGAAGTGCATAATACATTGCACGATTCACAAAGAAGCTTCTGTTCTTACCTGTCATGGTTGCTGATAAGGTAGGGGCGGCTTTCCAAGCGGTCCGTTGTTGCACGGGATCCCCGATCGCCTGCTCGGGTTCTACTTGTGTGATGGCATAATCGTACTCGTACACATTCACGTACTCGATCTCACAGTAAGGAAACATCCAGTTTTTCATGGTCGAGTTCCATTTTAATGCTCGTGTACGGGAAACGGGTGCCGCTCCGGTGTGAACGTGCACGGTCTCCCGGCAAGGCGGGCACTAGTCGAAATTATTGGCTGAGCGATTTTGGTCTTGATTTATAACAATTGACTTTACCTCCTTTTACTTTGTATATTGCAGCTGAATCTGTTAGTTAACCTTGTGCCATGTTGTGCAACAGGGATCAAGAACCGGAAACCATGGCTGTGGACGATATCAGTAATCAGTGAATAGTTTTTCTATAAAATGACGTGCCTATTACAACCCCAGAATGTAAACGCAAACAGCGGAATGATATTTCTGTTTTGCTTTCTTTGGGTC
>JAAZFF010000169.1 GCA_012511845.1 Lentisphaerota bacterium | reverse complement strand
AACAGACGCGTGAAGTACTTAATTTTGCCATGAGCGAAATGCACTTCAGCCCGCGTGCTCACGACAGAATTTTAAAGGTAGCACGAACTATTGCTGACTTGGAGATGAGCGAGACGATAAGACCGCAGGACTTGCAGGAAGCATTGCAATATCGTTCTTTGGACAGGACGCTATGGCTTTAAAGATTTCCAGGATTCAAAACTGAAATGTATATCTATAACTTTGGGTCAATCAATATTGACTACGTATATAAAGTAGATCACTTTGTGAGACCTGGCGAAACTCTGGCGTGTTCATCGGTAACCTCATTTGCAGGCGGCAAGGGCTACAATCAAACGATAGCATTAGCACGTGCCGGCGCTTCTGTGAAGCATATCGGCACAATAGGCTCTGATGGACGTGGCATGGTGGAGACTCTGACACAGGAAGGTGTAGATGTTTCCAATATTGCTGTTGTGCCGGATTTGCAGACCGGACATGCCATAATACAGGTTGTTCCAGATGGGCAAAATTCAATTATAGTTGCCGCAGGCGCCAATTTCGCAACGGGACGTGAATTTGTTGAGAAAGCACTTAAAACAGCATCTTCGAAAGATTTTCTACTCGTTCAAAATGAAACAAGCTGTGTTGCTGAAGCAATCGAAATTGCCAGGCAGCAAAATGTAAAAGTTGCGTTAAATCCTTCTCCGATGGATAAGAAGATTTTAGAACTCCCGCTCGATAAAGTTGATTGTTTTCTTGTTAATGAGGAAGAGGCGTTCTCCCTGTCCGGGTTTAAAGATGCTCCTGAATCAGTGTTGGGCAAGTTGCATCTGCAATTCCCGGATGCATGTGTGATAATGACTCTCGGCTCAGATGGAGTTATAGCCATTGAACCCACAGGTGCTGTAAGCAGGGCTGATGCGTATAAGGTGAATGCTGTTGACACAACTGCTGCCGGTGACACCTTCACAGGATATTTTCTGGCATCTGTCACGAATGGCGAATCAGTAAAAGAAGCCCTGGAAATTGCTTCAGCAGCCGCAGCAATCAGCGTAACACGCCCGGGAGCTTCACCGTCAATCCCCTATAAAAAAGAAGTACTCGACTGGCTGCGGATGCAGAGAAAATGAACGGCGAAACCTGCCTTGTCCATCATCCACTGCGGTTTGCGGAGAAACCAGCCCTACCTTGCCCGGCTGCCACTTTACAGCCAGACGAAGAACGCGAAGGGGGAGGGTAGGGCGAAAATAAACGGCGAAACCTGCCTTGCCCATCATCCACGGCGGTTTGCGGAGAAACCAGCCCTACCTTGCCTGGCTGCCACTTTACAGCCAGACGAAGAACGCGAAGGGGGAGGGTAGGGCGACGCTCTCCGCAGCGCGCCGCATAGAAACTCGTCCTGCCTTGCCTGGCAACGATCCATCATGCAGGACAGGCAGGAATGCCTGTGCTACAGTTTGCGGCTCATGAGGACATTCGCCCTCCATATTGCCTTTGTTTCTTTGTGTGAGATTATGGTTCAGGCTATTCTTCGGCGATGTTTGTTTCTTTTGCCGTCCACTTACCACCTGATTGTACTAACCGCCAGGTGGCAATCGTGTTTGCTCTGATTCGCCCAAGATCCACTGTTGAATCAAGCCATTTGAATTTCGGCTTTACGCTGCGTCCCTTTGTTTCACGCAACCGCAAGATTAGGCCGTTGCCGTCATTTGCAGGCTTGAGTGCCTGTATTTCAACAGAAGCGGGCGATAGTGACACAAATGATCCCGAACGTGGAAGCGTACCTTTGGAGACGGGCGTAATCCATGCAACAGGTGGCTGACCGATAATCTGGGACAGTTTTTCCAATTCATTGTTGCCGTTGTTAATGATGAAATTGAATTTCAGCTCTCCGCAATCAACAGCTGCATCTGTAGGAGGTCCGCTTCCATCCTTTACAGAGGGAGCATATGCATAGCGGCTTACTCTTGCTACCGTTGCCCTGAGTTCACCTTTTTTTGTGTTTTCAAAGCAATATAGAGCATCGCTGGCGAAACCCAGAACCGGTTCCTGTTTGTTGTTGAACATTCTTACCCAACGCCCTCCCGGTACTTCTCCTGAAGGTTTGCGGCGCACTATCGTTCCCGGAACATCGAATTCGCCTTCGACTCCATTTACAGGGAACACCAGCTTTACACGTGCTTCTTTTTCATTAATCAGAAGACGTCCTTTAACTGAAATATGATTGCCGCCCCTCGTAAGTGAAAAAATCAAATCGATCCAGGAGTTTTTCCCTGCCAGTCGCACTTGAAGCATTGCCGTTTCCGTACCTGCTTCCAGTATGTCGGATGATACAATTTTCCAGGTTTCGATAATTTCGTTGAGACCTTTTGTTTCCACTTGTTCCGGTCCGCCCCATGAACCCCAGGGATCTTTCACAACTATGGCTGTGAGGCCGGTTCCTTTAAGAAGCTGTTTTCTTCCTTCACGGATTTGTATTCCATTTTCGCCGACAACAGCCTTGATTGTGAACTTGTCGTTCGAAATAGTGTTTCCACCTTTGGTCTTTACCTCGTTTGGCACAGTTCGTTTAACTGCACCGTCTTCAAGCCCCATGGTGTAGACGCTCCAACCCATCGGAGGAATATTGACATTAACTACGACGCGTTTGCGCCATATTGTTCCAAGGTTGTACAGCAGGCATTCAGTTTGAATTTTTTGGAATGGGACAGCACGGCGATTTGAATCCCGGACCTGAACAGGAAATTTACCTTTCCATGAATCACGCATTTGTACGGGTCTGTAATCGAGGCTGGCTTCCAGCTCCATATATCCCTTATAGGGCCACGGATGTGGATTCCAAAGCAGGAATGGTACTGTTTCCGGATCATCTCCTTTGGGTTTCGGCACTGTTGTATCAACTGCCATAGCCAGCGCATTAAGCATGTCTGTTTCCAGAATCTGAGCCCTGTGATATGTGCCGCCTATAGACGATATCTGCTCATCGGTTGCTCTTTCGATGCTTGTCCCCGGCAGTATGTCATGGAAAGTATTGAAGAGCAGGGTGTTCCAGGCTTCTTTAATATTTTCCTTGTCGATATCTTTCTGCTCAAGGGCAGTTTTTATAGCAGTAATTGAACGTTCTGATGCAAGAAGCGCATTTTCCGCTCTCCTGTATGGAAACTTGAATCTTGCAACAGAGGCATAGCAACCTCTCAGGCAGTAATTTAATTCGCCCTTGAATGTCGGCAGAAAAGCGTCACCTTTCTGTTTTACCTCTTTGCGTATTGCATCGAGTAATTTTTGCATGCCGGAGAACTTCACATTCACTTCCGGGTGCTCTTCAGCCCATTTGTGTATATCAAAGAGCTGCTGCCTGGTCGGACCTCCACCATGGTTGCCAAGACCTATGAACACAGCTATATTT
>JAAZFF010000168.1 GCA_012511845.1 Lentisphaerota bacterium | reverse complement strand
GTCTGTTCCGGCGCCTGTATCCGTATGAGCGCATATTGTAGATTTTTCCCAGCTTGCCGGAGTCGATAAATTTTTTAGCTGCCTGGGGACCCGATCCGTAAATAAGCGCCAATTGTATATGTAGCTTTTGTCCGGTTCGTTCCATTGCGTTATACATAGCAAGAGCATCTGCAAAAGAACCTGCCATAGGTTTTTCGCAGTACACATCTTTTCCGGCTTCCATAGCGGCTATTGACACAGGTGCATGCAGGTTGTTGTGGAGGCAAACATCAACAGCCTGGATATCGTCTTGAGCAAGCATTTCTTTAATGCTGGTAAATCGACGGGCAATACCATGTTTTTCTCCTATGAACTCCAGGCGTTCTTCATTTATATCGCAAACTGCTACGATTTCTGCTCCCGGATTATCCAGATATTGTTTTATGTGAGATTCTCCGATAATTCCAGTACCGATTACTCCTACACGAATTTTTTTCATATTTGTTTCTCTCTGTAAATTATTTGTAAATGGAAGGTCTGTAGTCTTCCTCTACCGTTTTATCTGTGCCTTCTTCCATGAGTTCACTGGTAAAGCTTCGTACTGCGCCAAGCTGCCATTCCACGCGCTCTCTCTCAAATTTTCCGGAGTGATGCTCCACACTATACGCTCCCTTGTATCCTGCATTATGCAGTTTGCGTATTGTTTCCTTGGCGACAGGCAAGCTGCTGGCAGAAACGTGTGTATGCATGGCATATTTAAGAACTGTTTCCAATCCGCGTTCCGGTTCATCAAAGAAATTTGTAAAATGGAAAAGGTGTCCATAAGCCGGATGATCAACAGCCTTATAAACTTTTTCCAGGTATTCCGGCACACGATCCCATCCCCAATGATTTTCCGGACCGATTTTTATGCCGCTGTCGGCACATATATCGCAATACTCTTTGTATGTTTCAACTATATAGTCAAAAGCTTCATCCGGCATTGTATGCCCTTCTTTACCGCCAAAATCAATCCTGATTGTTTTTGCACCGAGGATTTTTCCTGTTTCTATATAACCAAGCATGGTTTTTTTGTGTGCGGCACGTTCTTCCGGTTTATCCATCCAGAGGTGCGGTCCGTCTATGCAGAGATTGGCAAGTCTGATGCCATAATTATCCATAACTTTTCTGATTTTGGCAGCAAAGTCTTTGTCTGGTTCAGGGATGTACCCTGTCCAGATATCAGCCCATTGAACATGGTACCTGCTTCTCAGCATTTCCAGATAAGTAAAAACATCGCATTTACCGGCGCCATGCAATCCATGGAAAGAATAAGATGCCAATGCGATGCGGTGTTTTCCCAGCTCAAATTCGTTTGAATAATTTTTCGAATCAATCACTTTTGTCATAGTTTCAAGTCCTGCCTGATTAGAATGTTATTTAGAAAAATCTTTAAAATGCTTTCACACTTGAAGTCTCGCATTTTAGGAGTATTTTTGCAAGTTAGTTTTAGTACCGCAAATTGCAATATTAAATGCGACAGCTAAGAATAATCTGATACAATGTCTGTTTGTGCCAAGCGTTATGACGACTTATGTCTTTGCAACTTCTGTTCACGGATGCTGGCTCCTGTGCCGTATAAAAATACGTTTGTAAACACGTGCTCCGTTCACCACTGGTTGCGAGACCTTGCTTGACTCATCCCACAAACCATTTGAGAAACCCTTTCCCTCACTCTCAGTCGCCCCCAGTATCTCAAACTGCTCGGGACAGTATTTAT
>JAAZFF010000167.1 GCA_012511845.1 Lentisphaerota bacterium | reverse complement strand
GGTATATACAAAACTCACCGAATTGATCAATGATGCGCAAACATGGCTGAATAACCAACAGACTAAATTTAACACGGCGATTTCTCAGATAACCGATCTAAAAACGAGAGCAATCGCGAGATGGACGGAACTTAAATCCGGCATCCTCAATAAACTTAATGAAATAATTTCTGATATTCAAAACTGGATTAACCGGCAAAATGATAAATTCAGTCAGGCTGTAGCAAGCGTTAACGATCTGAAAACCCGCGTAATAAAAGCGTTTTCTGATATGCTTTCAGAAATCAGAACGAAAATTAACGAAATAATAAACGCCATCAAGGAACTCCCTGCAAAAGTAAAAGCCCTTGGAACTGAAGCATATAACGCCGGGAAAGCATTTGTTCGGAAACTCATTGACGGACTGAAATCTAAACTTCAGGAAGTAAAAAATACGGTAAGTGAAATTACAAAGTTATCTAGCATTACAGAATCAAGCGCGGCAAAGAGTGTAAAAAGCGCGGGGAGTAGTGTCGTTAACACTATAAAATCAACCGGAACGAAAGCTAAAGTATCCCTTGCTGAAGCTGCACAGGGTCTTAGAAGGCTCCTTCCGTCCTCTCCTGCAAAAGAAGGGCCGTTCAAGAAACTGCCCAACTGGGACGCGGTATTTGTAGACCCGTTGGAAGAATCAATACAAACCGTGAAAGGATTCACGGCACCACTCAAAAGCACATTATCGAGCCTCCGTTCACCCCTCGATTCAATGACAGGGGGGCTGAAACATGTTTCAAATGTTTCAACCTCTTCTATAAATTACGAAGGTAGCACGTATTCAATAGGCCCTAACTACGTGCGTAATGATTCCGATCTTCAGGCTATTATTTCGGCTGTCAAAAGCTCAATCGCGAACGACAGACGCAGGAAAGGGATCTTCTCATGAGTGCAGTTACATTTGCAGGGGTCACGCTGAAAAACTGGCAGACACCTAAAAAAACATTAACCCGGGCTGCTAGGGAAACAGATTTACTCTCTGAAAATGTCCACGTTTCGAGGGCTGTGAACGTGCAGGAATTCCCAAAAATATTTCAATGTTATGCATCTACTGATTCCGAAATGGATGAAGTAGAAGCCCTTGTAAATGAAGATTATTCGATTTTGACTATTGACAGTAAAGAGTTTGAAAATTGTTATGTTTACCAGATTTCAGATATCTGGGAAGTTAAAGAAGGTTCTGGGGTCTGGTCTTATTCAATTGAATTCAGGCAGGCTGATGTTTATTGACAGACGATGTATGCACTTTGCAATCTCAGATAATTGAAATTAAGACATGGCGCGGGCTAAAAATATTAGAACACTTCCGGCTTAATGAGGATGGGACTGAAACAGACCTCCTGATGAATAGCGAACCATGGATGAAAAGACAGTTAAAAGTTTTGAGAGGTTAAAATCATGGGAACAATCACGGATCAGGGGTATGAGAACATGGCACGATTTTTAAACGGCGTTTCGCCTCCGTCCCCTTATACATATATCGCAAATGGATCTGATGCTACAGCAGAATCTACAGGACATACGACATTAGGCGCGGAAAATACTCTGTATGGATCTGCAAGGAAAGCTGCAACATGTAGTTATACGGCTCTCGGAATTAGCACCCGGAACGCGGTATTTTATTTTACCGGGGATGTGACGGTCAGGGAATACGGCATTTTCAACGCATCTTCCGGCGGCAGGATGTTGTATAGACGGGTACTATCTACAAATCGTAATTATGTAGACGCTGACAGCATGGAAGTATTCATTTCACATTCGTATGCGAGGGCTTGATTATGGCACTTGGAAAGACTCCTACAACATTAGTTTCAAATCAGACAATAACTGCAAGCGGTCCTTATGTATCCCCTTCCTCTCTTGACCTGTCCGGGGCTATCAGTCTCGAAATCGGGTTTAAAGGGACATTCGACGCTTCAACGAATGCCGGCGCACGCGTTGAAATATTTTCAGATGTTACAGGGGTGAATTCGTCTTTTACCGTCGGGACAAATGATGATCCAGTAGACGCTATGGATGTCTCACACGTCTCCGGCACAAAGGCGAAGGCTGCACAGTTTAGATGTTGCTCGAAATATATCAAGGTCAAAGTTACGAATTTAGGTAACAAGAGCATGACAGGCGTTTATGTTTATGCGATTCCACAGACTCAGTGAAACCCATGTCAAACGTTTACCCCGCCTGGAACGCAGGATATGAAATTGAGATAACAAATCCTCCTGCTACCTCTGGCTACCTCGGAACGATCGTCCTTTCTTATCTCCCTGGAATGCGGGCAGACTTCCGGGATATTCGCTTTTCAGATTTGGCAGGAACTCCACTGGACCATTACAGAGAGTCCTACACCTCATTTTCATCGGCTAGATTTTGGATCAAGCTCCCCGCAAATGAAACAAAAATAATAATGTATTACGGAAATGGGGCTGTATCAACTGCAAGTAACCCTTCTGCGGTATTCAGTTTCTGGGAAGATTTTGCAGGAACTTCAGTGAGTACTTCGAGGTGGACCCAAGGAGGAACTACAGGCACCGTATCAAACTCAATCCTGACATTTGATCCCCCTGCCACACTTAGCTCGTACATCGAATCAAAAGCCCTCTTTGCCCCGAATAATGTCGTTGAAATCAGGGTGTCTCACGAATCCGGGCAGCGTGTAATAGCGGGGTTTCGAAACAGATCCACACAGAAGGCCGCAGCCTGGCAGGGAGCAGCGACAGGCTCAGGTGGGCTGTATCTTACTGACCATATGTTTGCTCATAATGGGAGTTCGGGGGATTGGGACGACGACGGGGTAAACAGATCAGGGAGCACGTATTATATTTATGGGGTTGCTCATCTCGTAGCTGGTCCAAAATATTATGTCAACTATTCATACCGGGGAGAAATTACAACAACCACGCCGGGAAACGTGAGTCTCCCCATCCAGATATACGCGTATAGCGGGGAAGGCTACGCGAAAATCGACTGGATCAGGATAAGAAAATATACAGCAACTCCTCCTACCCTTGTATTAGGAAAGAAATTCGTTCAGTCACTTAATGGATTTCTTCAGCAACATGATTATTTTTCAGACTCTATATC
Source organism: Lentisphaerota bacterium (assembly GCA_012511845.1). Taxonomy (GTDB): domain Bacteria; phylum Verrucomicrobiota; class Kiritimatiellia; order RFP12; family UBA3636; genus JAAZFF01. The sequence continues at coordinate 470 of JAAZFF010000167.1, read as the reverse complement.
CACTAAAGTTTCGACAACGAGCACCGCGAAGGACATATTTACAGACAGACTTTCAACAAAGGTTTCTACAGGATTTTCGATTGGGGCCCCTGAACTTCATTCAGATGAAATTTTTACAAAAAGCACGATAGTCAAGGACATAATCACCGAAAGAACTGAATTACGAGACTATTCCCTTGTATCATGCAATGTGTCAAAATCAATAACAGACGCGTATCTCCAATTGTTGGCTGAATTCGCAGACTCCAAAGTTCCGTCTGAAGACACGACCGTTAAATATTTTGCACATCCTGAAGGGGAATCTCTTGATTTTTCGACAGCCGACGGAGAAATATTTACCACAGCCGATGATATTGTTTTTGAAGTAGATGGAATCAAACACTTACTATTTTGGGGGAAAGTAATCGCAAACAGCCCAGTTTTCGGTAGTTATTACTCTACTCTCCAGATGCAAGCGGCCGATGCTTCCC
>JAAZFF010000166.1 GCA_012511845.1 Lentisphaerota bacterium | reverse complement strand
GGCAATTACGGTGGATTCAACGGGGCGATATTGCTCGGAGGAGAGCAGCGGCACCTACTTTATCGGCAACGATTTTGACGGACGTACGCTGCCGGTAGTCTCGATAATAGCCAATGAGGAAGACCTTTTCGGGTTTAAAGAAGGACTGTTTGTTCCGGGCAAGAGTTATGCCGACTCTCCTGTCGGATATGGCAGCAACCGCTGGGGCAAACCCTATGCCAACTACCACGAGACCAGTGACGGGGTAAGCAGCGAGAAGCCGGTTTTCATTGAGCTGTTCGAGGCAGATGCCGGCACGGCGTCTGTAAGCCAGATGATGGGGGTACAGATGCATGGTGGCGGTACGCGTGCAATACCCCAAAAATCGCTCTATCTGCTATCGCGGCGGGGGGAGTATGGAGAGAAGTATGTGGAAGGGATGTTGTTCCCGGACAGACCGGAGTTGCAGCATAAGCGTTTTCTGCTGCGCAACAGCGGCAATGACTGGTATGGGCCGGACACCGGTGTAGCGACGATGCTGAAGGATGCAGTGATTCATCAATTGGTAGCAGACTTTGATATTGCGGTGATGGGGTATCGTCCGGCGATTGTCTATATTAACGGGGTATATTGGGGAATTCACAATATAAGGGACAGCTATGACAAGCACTATCCAGCCACACATTACGGGATTGATCCCGAGAATGTAGATCTGCTGACGCACATTGAGGATCCGGCTGACAAAACCAAGGTCAAGATCAAGAGGATAAGCGGTGACAAGAGCGCAGATGAAGAGTACGAGGAGATGATTGACTGGATAAAGGTGCGTTCCCTGTCGGTAAAGGCGAACTATGATTATGTGGCGGAGCGGGTGGATATAACCAACCATATTGATTATATTGTAGCCGAGACTTTTATGGCGAACACCGACTGGCCGATCAATAACTGCGATTTCTGGCGTGCCAATACCAACGAGGTGGAGAGTTGCGGACGTTACGGCGATACACGCTGGCGCTGGATGCTCTATGACCTGGATGTGGCAGGCGAAGAAGGAGCCAGGTACAACATGATGGTTTATCTGAGTAGCAACAAGATGACAGGGGCGCGTGAGCCCGGTTTTCTTATAAACAAGCTGTGGGAAAATGCGGAGTTTAAGGCGGCGTTTGTTGAGCGCTACGAGATGTGGCTTAATACGGCATTGAGACCGGAGTATACGGCGATGAGAATTGCTGAATATGCCGTTGCGATAGAGGATGAGATTGAGACGCACTTCAGGCGTTGGGGGCGCAACCATCTCAAGTCAGAGTGGCAGGATGCAGTGGATGAGGCACTGGTGCAATTTATGGAGACCAGGCACGAGGTGTCGTGGGGACACCTGAGTGGCAAGTTTAACCTGGGGGGGACGGGCAACCTGACGGTGCGCAACAACAACAGCCGGGGGATTGGCGGTCATTTTGTAGTGAACGGCATAGAGATTGAGCCGGGCACGCCGGGCGTTGTGAGCCGGGCGGAGTGGAGCGGCACCTTCTTCCGCAACAAGAGCGTTCGGGTTGAAGCGATTCCCGATGAGGGATATATATTTGCCGGCTGGAACAAAAATATCAAAGTCGGCAGTGTGGTTGAGATACCCGTGGGCGATGATCCGCAGGAGTGGGTGGCAACTTTTATGCGTGAGGATGAACGCCTGGGCACCATGCTTTATCTGACAATGGCAGAATAGCCATTGCGCTTTGTGCAGCTTTTGCGGGGCTTTCACACGTGTTTTGCGGTTTTTCTTTCATAAAGCAGGGAAACGTATGGACATACCATTACGTTATAGACTAGAATTTAAACCGGAAAAAGCGGTGATTATATGAAAAAGAAAGAAAGAAAAAAGCCTGAGCAAGATAAAGAAAAAAGCATCAATCCTTTTTTGAAATTGAAAGCAGATGTTTTTGAGTTCTTTACCTCAACATGGAAATTACTGTCAACTCAAGTATGGGATGTCGAAGCATCAGCACTACCTTATATTAAGCGAAAGCTCGTTAGAACAACTCGTATTTTTGCGATGGTTGGAAGAGGCTTCAAAGAAGATGAGTGTGGACTCCATGCTTCCTCCCTGACGTACATGACGCTCCTGTCATTCGTACCCGTATTGGCACTTGCAGTTTCTGTAGCCAAAAGTGTGAGTGATACGGAAGTGTTCAGAAACAATGCAAAAGATTTTGTTCGCTCTTTAGTAATAGACGTACGATTGCCGGGTGAAGATATTTTTTCCAATACTGATAATACCGGCATTGCAGATGAGAACGGACTTATAATAGCGGCTGAAAATGAAGATGTGGAGTCAATGGAAGCGGTTGTTGAAACTCTCCGGCTTGATACTGATGATTCAGCTATACCAACGGAAGAAAATGAAGGCAGTTTATCCATCGAAGAAGACAATCATGCTGAATTGACGATTGAGCGTGTTGAAAGGCTCATAGACACGGGCTTTGACAGGGTGGAACAACTCAATTTCGGGGCGCTTGGCGGTATAGGTCTGATTTTTCTTTTTTGGACAGTAATTGTTGTTCTGGGCAATGTAGAAGCCGCCTTTAATAAAGTGTGGGGAGTTACCAAGGGCAGAACCCTGGCGCGCAAGTTTACCGATTATCTGAGTGTTCTTATTGTTTTTCCCGTCCTGGCAGCAGCATCGTCATCTATTCCCGTGCTTGGTGTAATAGAAGATCACTTGAGCAGGTTTGATAACGTCATGAAAATCTCTGAAACTGCAGGTTGGCTCGTTTTTCAAGGATTGTGGATCCTCATTACCATGACTATTGCATTTGCATTTATTCTAATTTTTACTCCCAATACCAAGGTTAAAGCCAAACCGGGTATTATCGGCGGATTTGTGTGTGCAGTAGGTTTTGCAGTATGGTTGAAGATTTGCGTAGCACTGCAAATCGGAGTAGTTAAATACAGCACCTTGTTC
>JAAZFF010000165.1 GCA_012511845.1 Lentisphaerota bacterium | reverse complement strand
GTGTTTGTGTCGCCCGTATCAAGCCCCGTATCTGCGTGTCCGACAATCTGTCCCTCGCCGTATAGCAGCCAGTCTTCCCAAACACGAGAAACGTTCAGTCTGGGTTCCATTACAGCAAGGTTGTTATTTATATTGAATTCGCTTTTTTGCTCAATCCATTCAATGCCGCCTATAGTTGCCAGCTCAGGTATCTGCGATAGCGAAATGGTGCCGATGAGGTAGTTCTCTCCGCTGAATGAAGGGTATAAGGTGAAGCCACGGGCAATATTTCTCACCCGCTCAACTACGGCTTCAACGTCTGCCGTATCAAAAAGACGGATCATGACATCAATAATAAAATCGGTTTCAGATTTTTCGGCAAGCCATGCCAGAAAGGGCTCAGTTTTATACTCGGCAGTTACTTCGAAAATGGTTTCTACAACGTCCATTTCGCTTATCCGTGCCAGTTGCTCTCCTGTCAGCAGCAGGATGTAACCTCGTGGCGGTGCGTAGGAAGAAAGGATTACGTCTCCAAAAATATCGTTGTAAGATGACGAAGCAGGATTTTCCTTCAGCAATACAACGAACGGCGCGAATTGACCCATCGTAGTGTAATCGTGCTGCGTCCTGAAGACTGATGCTTTTTTCTGTGTGGCAGGGTCTATACACTGCCCCGCAAAAACAAATTTTCCCTCTGCCCGGATGGATTCATTTGAAGCAGAAAAAATCGGTGAAAATATTCTCCTGAGAGTCTTTGTTTCATCGGCACTGATGCGTTTTGCTGCATTAGAAAAGCGCTGCACTTCATTTGTTTGTGAATCCGGAGAGACGAGCACTTCTGGCTCGATGCCGACCATGGGTTCATCGTGCAAGATGTCCCTTGAAGTCGGTGCGAGATATATGCCGCCAATAACTGACACCAGAATGAGCGCTACTATAAAGGCTACATGAAATATTTTTTTTCTGCTGTTCATTTTGATAGCCTTTTTGTGTTTTGACTATTTAAGTTGAGGTGTTTTATAATTTTCCTGTAACAGTGGCGAGGAAAACCGGGGTCAGCTGCTTAGTCGCGCCGTATGCCTTCGGCACCCTCGCTCCTGAAATCTTCGATAGTGCGTTTTATGCCTTCGTTCAGGTTCACCTTTGGGGTCCATCCGAGATTGCGGAGCAGGGAGCAATCGAGCAGTTTGCGCGGGGTACCGTCAGGCTTTGTGTGGTCCCACTTTATTTCGCAATCTATGCCTACGGCATTGCGCACATTTTCTGCCAGTTGCTTTATGGATACCTCTTCTCCTGAGCCTACATTAACCCAATCGGGCGCATTCTCGATGCCCATCATAAATAAAACGGCATCGGCAAGGTCATCAGCATATAAAAATTCGCGCAGAGCTGAGCCTGTTCCCCACAGAGTAACCTCTTTCGCACCGCTGGCACGCGCTTCCTCGAAGCGTCGTATCAAAGCAGGGAGTACATGTGAGTTCTTGGGGTGATAATTATCGCCTTTACCGTATAGGTTTGTCGGCATTACGGAGTGATAGCATACACCGTACTGGCGGCGGTAGTACTGGCACATTTTCAGTCCGGAAATTTTCGCTATTGCATAACCTTCGTTTGATTCCTCAAGGGGTCCTGTCAGGAGCGCGTCCTCTGCAATCGGTTGTGCTGCCATACGGGGATAAATGCATGAGCTACCGAGAAACATCAGGTGTTTTATATTTGAACGAAATGCAGCCTCTATAACATTTGCGGCAATAATGATATTCTCATACATAAACTCTGCCATTTGGCTGCGGTTGGCTTCGATTCCGCCAACTTTGGCAGCTGCAACTATTATGGATGAGGGTTTGGTGTTTTCTATATAATCCCTCACATCTGCCTGGTTAAGGCAGTCAACTTCTTTTCTGCTTGCTTTTACCGGGGCTGGCAGACCCTGGTCTTCCATGCGGCGAACAATAGCGGAGCCGACCATGCCCTTATACCCGAGAACCAGAGTTTTTTCAAATACTTCCTGTTTGAATTTCATTATAGAATTTCCTGTTTAATCTATTTTCCCAATCTTGCTTTATAAATATCTTTTATTGTCTTTGTTCCATCAAAGCCCGCTCCTGCCGTGCTGCTGCCAGATCGGAGTCGACCATCATCCGTACAAGTTCCTTAAAGGTTACCTTGGGCTCCCAGCCTAAAACTCTTTTGGCTTTCGATGAATCACCTATCAGCAAATCTACCTCCGTAGGTCTGTCATAGCGCGGATCATATCGTACAAATTCCTGCCAATCAAGATCCAGCAGCCCGAATGCTTCTTCGCAAAACTCCCGGACAGAGTGTGCTTCTCCCGTTGCAATTACGTAGTCGTCGGGTTGATCCTGCTGGAGTACACGCCACATGGCTTCGACGTAATCTCCCGCATATCCCCAATCGCGCCTTGCATCGAGATTTCCTAGAAAAAGTTCGCTCTGCAGACCCAGCTTTATACGGGCAGCAGCCATTGTGATTTTTCGTGTTACGAATGTGGGGCCCCTGCGCGGTGATTCATGGTTGAACAAGATACCGTTTGATGCATGCAGTCCGTATGCCTCCCGGTAGTTCCTTGTAATCCAGTAAGCGTATATTTTGGAGCTGGCATAAGGAGAGCGCGGAGGAAAGCGTGTGTTTTCATTTTGTGGCACATCCTGCACTTGCCCGAAAAGCTCTGATGATGATGCCTGGTAAAATCTTGCACCATGCGCTATACCGGCTTCACGCACGGCATCAAGCACTCGAGTTGTGCCAAGCCCTGCAATATCAGCAGTATATTCAGGCATGTCAAAAGAGACTCTTACATGGCTCTGCGCACCCAGATTGTATACTTCGTCGGGTCTCAGTTCATAGAGGAGCTTTGTAAGACGTGCGGAATCTGACAAGTCGCCGTAGTGTAAAAACATGCGCACTCCCATGATGTGCGGGTCCTGATACAGGTGATCTATACGCTCTGTATTAAACGTGGACGATCTGCGTATGAGTCCATGGATCTCATACCCTTTATCGAGCAATAACTCTGCAAGATAAGAGCCATCCTGTCCGGTAATTCCTGTTATGAATGCTTTTTTCATAATTAATCTTTCTTTCTTTAGTGTGCAACATAGTAGCGGATATACTGTAAAGAAGCATTGACTAAAAGCGTAATTTTATATTATGATTTTACGCAAAAGTTATGAAAACAATAGCTGTTTTACTTGATTCGGACTTAAATAAGTCATTGCTCGTACTTGAAGGTATACGGGAGGAATTGTCGAGCAAGCCAAATATTCACTCCATTGCCGTGAATCATGATCAGATAAGCATGTTGGAAAGTTTGCTTGCAGTAGGAGGGGTCGACGGCATTATCGGTGCATTTCCGGGAGACAGGTGGCTGGAGCATTTTGTTGACAGAAGCGTACCGCTTGTAAATATCGGTTCAATGTCGGAAATCAGTTCTGTTCCAACTGTTGCTGTAGATTATGATGCAGCAGGATCTTTGGCAGCACGATATTTTATAGACAACGGCTGGATTTCAACAGCGGTAATTTTTGAACGGACGGTGTTTTCTTCACTTGAAATGTGTAAAAGCTTTATTAAAGTCGCTTCCGAATCGGGTAATACAGCATTTGAGATACCGGACGATATAATATCATCGGATTCTATACGGCTGGGGGAATGGCTGGCGATGCTGCCTGTCCCCGTTGCCTGTTTCTGTACGTCTGACTATCTTGCACGCAGGGTTGCCAATGCGTTTATAAATATAGGTCGTGAAATACCTGAATCAGCAGGAGTACTTGGGGTAGGGGATTCTTTGTTGAATTCAGTTCTTGCCCCTCAAATGCTCAGCTCAATAGTTCTTCCCGAACGAGAAATCGGTCGCACTGCCGCTTCTCTGATTATTGAAATGTTCAATGAGCCGAAAACTGTGCCTATTTCATGGAAACTGCCGCCAACGAGAATAATCACGCGTGAGAGTACAGCTATAGCACGCTATCGCGACGAGGTAGTTAATAATGCGATATCATACATGATGACACATTTGTTCTCAATGTCCGGCATTGAAGAGCTGGCACATATATGTGGCGTTTCAAAACGCAATCTGGAGGCACGATTTAAAAATGTTCTCGGTCGTGCTCCCGCACAGGAGTGGAGGCAACGGCGCCACAGAGAGGTCTGCCGTCTCTTGTCGGAAACAAATATATCTTTGGGAGATATTGCCAGAATGTCCGGATATGCAGAACCCTCCAATTTCTGGAATGCTTTCAAGAAATTGGAGGGCATTACTCCTGCCCGGTACAGGGCATCTAACCGCTGATGCTAAACCTTTTTGAAAAGGGCGCAGGCATTATGCCCGCCAAACCCGAGGGAGTTGTTCAAGCACACGTTAACTTCTGCCTCTCGTGCGGTATTCGGCACATAGTCCAGATCGCAATCAGGATCGGGAGTGGTGTAATTGATTGTTGGAGGGATTACTCCATTTTTAACAGCAAGGGCGCACACTGCTGATTCTATGGCTCCGGCCGCACCGAGCATATGCCCGAGCATGGACTTCGTAGACGAAATCATTGTTTTACGTGCATTGTCTTCTCCAAGCCCGACTTTTATCGCCTTGGTTTCCGTGCGATCATTCATTGGCGTGGATGTACCGTGTGCATTTATGTAGTCTACTTCTGACGCATTAACCTCTGCTGCATCAAGGGCATGCTTTATAGCACGTGCGAAGCCGCTGCCGTCATCCGAAGGTGCCGTCATATGGAAGGCATCGCATGTCTGCCCGATAGAAACGATTTCAGCATATATTTTTGCGCTGCGTTTTTTTGCGTGTTCGTACTCTTCGAGTACAAGCACAGTACCGCCTTCTCCGATAACAAAGCCATCGCGATCTTTGTCAAACGGACGTGAAGCAGCAGCGGGATCGTCATTGCGGCGAGACAGTGCATGCAGGGCAGCAAAACCGGCTACACCGATTGGTCCAATTGACGCCTCGCAGCCACCGGCAAGCATCATGTCCGCCTCTCCCCGCTTGATTATGTGCATTGCATCCCCTATGCTGTGAAGACCGGAGGCACATGCCGAAACAACAGCAAAATTAGCACCTTTCAGATTGTGTTCGATAGCAACCAGACCGGAAGGCATGTTGACGAGTATCTGCGGTATGCAGAATGGAGAAACACGGGAAGGACCTCGTTCCTGGAGCTTTAGAATTTCATTCTCTGTAGTAACAATACCACCTATACCGGAAGAAATAATGCAGCCGTGGCGGAACGGATCGCCGGCAGATGTGTCAAAACCGGAGTCGGCTATCGCCATCCTTGCAGCAGCAATAGCATAGTGGGAAAAAGCATCAGTTCTGCGCTGTTCTTTACGGTCAATAAATTCATCCACGTTGAACCCCTGCACTTCGGCAGCAATGGTTACGGGAAAATTAGTTGTATCAAAACGGGAAATCTGACCTATGCCGTTGACTCCTGTTATCAAATTGGACCAAAAAGTATCAAGATCAGAGCCTAGGGGAGATACAACACCAATACCTGTTATTACTGTACGGTACATAAATTATCTGTTTTTCGAATGTTGTTAAAATGATGCGGCAGCGTGGTCTCCCTGCCGCCTGGAGAAAATGGCGAACGGCGTGAGTAATATCCCATGCCGTTCCATGCCGAAAAATCGGCTGCCGGAAACCGGCAAAATATTAATTAACCTCTTCAGGTACGCCTTTGCTGCGCAGAAACTCTACTACGGAACCAACTGTTTCGAATTTCTCAGCGTCAGATTCAGGAATATTATCGTCGATGTGATCTTTGAAAGCGTCCTCGATATTCATCATGAGTTCTGCGAGGTCGAGCGAGTCGGCGCCGAGATCATTGACAAATGAGGATTCGAGTTTAACCTGTGATTCTTCACTGTGAAGGCTTTCTACTACGATCTGTTTTACTTTATCTTCTAAGGTCATTGTGTGTCTTCCTTGGATTTGCTTGTTGTTGTTTGAATTGTGCCGCACATTGCGACGTTTTATTTCATCAAAATTTGTTACGGCATCAACATGCCGCCGTTTACACTGAGTACCTGGCCTGTAATGTAGCCGGAATTGTCGCCTGCAAGAAATGATACTGCCTGAGCTACGTCAGAGGGCTGGCCAAGACGGTTCATGGGTATGTTCGCCATCATTTTCGATTTTACTTCGTCGGACAGGACATCGGTCATCTTCGACTGTATAAAGCCGGGAGCAACTGCATTTACCCGGATGTTGCGTCCTGCAAATTCTCTCGCGCAGGATTTCGTGAAAGCTATGAGACCCCCCTTTGACGCGGAGTAGTTGCACTGGCCGGCGTTACCCATAATCCCGACAATTGATGCTATGTTTACGATTGCCCCGGAACGTGCACGCATCATATGTTTTGTGACAGCTTTTGTTACGAGATAGGCTCCCTTCAGATTGATATCAAGTACGGAATCCCAGTCATCTTCACTCATGCGCATCAGCAAGCCATCGCGTGTGATGCCTGCATTATTGACGCAGATGTCTATCTTGCCGAACTTTTCAATAATTTCTGCAACAGCGCCTTCCACACTGGCGGAATCTGCCACATTCATTTCTACTGCGATTGCATTCTTCCCAAGAGCCTTGATCGCCTCTACTGTCTCATTGCACCATTCTGCATTGAGGTCGCACACTACAATATTATCTACGCCATCGATCGCAAGCTGCTCGCAGATTGCACATCCTATACCGCGTGCTGAACCGGTTACTACTGCTGTTTTCATTTAATTATAGTCTTTCTGTTTGAAATAATAGGTAAATTAGAGTGACTGTGCTACAC
>JAAZFF010000164.1 GCA_012511845.1 Lentisphaerota bacterium | reverse complement strand
GCAAATTTTTCTCCCGCAGAACAGGGGATAATTCAACATCTTTTCCCGCGACATATTTTTCCCGGCAAGCCAGGCAGTGATCAGTGTGCAGTGTGCAGTGGATAGCCATTCAGAATCACTATCGCTTTCAAAGCCTGCTGAGTGCTGGAGGGCGAATGTCTTCATGAGCCGCAGGCTGTAAAACAGGAATTCCTGCCTGTCCCGCCTGCTGGGCAAGGTAGGGCGTGTTTCTCAGTAAACCGCCGTGGCTGATGTGTGGCTGCCATGAGATCGTACTCATTCACAGCGGAGCGGTTCACGTTTCACGTACACGAGAATGAGAATAGAGCTTAATCATGAAAAAAAGAATATTTCCTGCGATGGAATCGTGTACAGGTACGAGAACGGGAATGAGAGCGATTATGCGTCGGCTATGCGACTGCTACTCAAAAGTAAAGGTATCCCGGAGTTTGGGCTGAAGCCCCGCTTCACAGGGCAGGTCGGTCGCCTAACCGCTCTCGTTGATATCGTACATCGCCATATAATATGGGTGATTCGGATCAAATTCAGTAAGTGTTTTAGGATTGTCGACTCTTCCTGCAGGGCGACGTTCATTGCCGGTATCTCTCGTAAAAACATCTCCAAACTTTTGGCGCCATTCATCGGCTATCGCCTGAAGCTTGGCTACAACATCGGGATTGTCTCCAACAACATTTTTCAGCTCGGAAGGATCGTTTTGAAGATCGTACAATTCAAGAACTCTTTCATTGCTGCCATCTCTGCCGCGTCTCCCGACATGAAGCTTCCACCTTTCATCACGTACCGCATCAAGTTGCCCGTTGCAGTAGTAGGCGAAGCTTTTGTGCAGTGGCTCATCCGTTGATTTGCCGAAAAACACGTCGGATGCATCTTTCCCGTCAATGGGGAGCCCCGATTTAAGCGACTCGCCGCATATTGATGCCATTGTGGGAAGGAGATCCATTCCTGTAATAATGTCATCCCGGACGCACCCCGCAGGTACATGACCGGGCCAGGAAACAAGCAGCGGCACCCTGAAGCCTCCCTCCCAAGCCGTCGTTTTTACACCGCGAAGATGACCATTGCTCGGACCGTAATCGCACCTTGAGCCGTTGTCGCTCGTAAAAATTATCATCGTGTCCGATTCCAGACCCTGCGCCTTCAGTTCCTCCATTATCAGACCTGTCGACCAGTCAATCGCGGCAACAGCACCTCCGTAACGACCGTTTTTTGAATCAGTCGTGAATTTTTCCGCAACATAATGCGGCAGGTGTACGTGCATGTGTGCCATATAAAGCAGGAAGGGACGATCTTTATTATTTCGAATAATCTCGGTACATGCTTCCGTGTAGCGGAATATCAATGAACGCTGATCAGGTTGCGCTTCTACAACTTCCGTATCTCGCAGTAGCGGAAGCGGTGGATATTTTGAATCTACCCTTTGAATTCCCATATCATTGCTGTATGGCAAGCCGTAATAAGAATCAAATCCGTGGTTTGTCGGTAAAAATTCCTCCTGATCTCCGCAATGCCATTTTCCGACCATATGTGTTGAATATCCTGCCCGCTTAAGTATATCGGCAAAAGTCTCCTCCTCTTTGCTCAGACCAAGACTCTCACCGCAGAACAAAACCCACTTCCCGTCAAACGAGTCAAAACCGATTCTGTTGGGGTAACAGCCTGTAAGCATCGCGCCGCGGGAGGGGGAGCATACGGATGAGCCCTGATAAAAGTTCGTGAAACGTGTGCCATTTTCCGCAAGGCTGTCAAGATAAGGTGTTTTGTGGAGCGGGTGGCCCGTACATCCCAAATCACCCCAGCCAAGATCGTCACAGTTAATAATAATAATATTCGGTTTTTTGCGCATTGTTACTTTCTCATCATTAATGATATATCCACAGCTTTCCATTCTACCAGACAGCAAAAACGTAATCAATTATTATCTGAAATTGTCGTGTGTAGCGCAGGCGGAAGTGCATAATAGATTGTGCGTTTTGCCGCTTTTTATAACAGTACAGGAGAAATCTGGACAATCAACTGCCATAATTGGTATTCTGGGGGAGAACCGATGTTTCAGTTCAATCTATGCAGGAGGTTATGATGATTAAAAGAATATCACTGATGCTGGCTGTTGCGATGCTTTGTAACAAAATCTTTGCGAACAAAGATTTTTATGTAGACCTGAGTCCCGTTGCCAATATCAGTCGTGAAGACGACGGAATAGCGAAAAACGGCAAGGGCGGATGGACAGACGAGGGAATCAATGACATGTTTCTATATCCTCCGCTGCCTGTCGGGGAAACTACAAGAAACGGACACAAGTTTTATTTGCTTGATCCCGGAGAGGACGGCATGAAACCTGCCGCCCTCATGCTCAGGGTAGGCGCACATCAGAAAAATCTGCCAAAATCTGCCAGGGTTGATGTACCTGATGTCAAAGGAAAATTTGTAGTCTTTATCCAAAATTCGATTGGCGGTTCCATGGCAAAGGCAGGTGATACAATCGCTACATACACAATCCATTATTCGGATGGAAAAACGGTTGATGCAGCGATGAAAAAAGGGGTACACCTGCGCGATTGGTGGTGTCGGCAGTGGTGGGATAACAGCGGACGCAATGCATGGCCCGTCCATATGGGCAGAAATATCTATACAATGAAGTGGCGCAGTTTAATCGGCATGTGGGCAACTCAATGGGAAAATCCTAATCCGGAATCTGCCATAAATGGAATAACTTTTACATCACACGATGCAGGCGGTCCCGTTATATGGGCGGTTACAATTACAGATGATGACCCCCATAAAGATGAAGCACGCCTTAAAGGTGATACGTGGCAGAGTCCTCCCGAACCGCCCAGGGGATATTTTGCCCGCAAACAAGCCATGGAAAATGCTGCCATTTATAATGAGGCTCTTGCAAACGACCATGTCAAGGGCTTGAGAACAGTGGAGCTTATCCGCAATGATATCCTTGCCGTCACGGTAGACCCCGGACTGACTCGTAGTGTAATAACAGGAGATTTTCCTGACAATATGACCCTGAAACCCGATTTGTTCTTGATTACAAGCAGTAATGACCCGGCTTATTCTGAAAAAACATATCCTGTAAAAATCGGGCGCAACAGTTATGAATACTGGAACGGCGACATCGGTGCGTTCAGGCAAAATTCAATATACTGGCATACCTTCTATCTTTTTCTTCCCAAGCCACTGAAAGACGGTTGTTCATATGAGGTGAAGATTCCTTCAATTGACGACTCTCTTCGCTCAGCGATGGTTTTGGCGTATAAACATAAAGAAACGCAAACTCCCGTGATAAAGGTAAACCAGGTTGGTTACAGCAGTCAGGCATCTCGCCGTTATGCTTATGTCGGGTGGTGGGCAGGTGATATGGGTGCCGTTGATTTCAACGATTTAAGCTCGTTTGAAGTTGTTGATGAAACATCAGGTTCCGTTGTTCTCAGCGGGGAGCTTGCAAATCGTGCCGATCCGGCAGGTAACACAGGAGAGGCTGTACTTGAAATGGATATTTCCAGCCTTGGCAGGGGACGGTATCACATACGGCTGCCGAACCTCGGTCGCTCCGCTCCATTTGAAGTTGGCGGTACTACAATGCGCGAACTGTATGTGAATACGCAACGTGCGTTCTACCATCAGCGATGCGGTTTTCCGCTGGAACAGCCATATACCGAATTTCTCAAACCGGCGTGCCACTTATGGGTGTATGAGTCGGGGATGATGGTTGATGATCCCTCATATAAGCCTCTTCCCGGCGAAAAAAAACGTGAATATCGCGGTGGATATCACGATGCCGCTGATTTCGATTGCTTTACTTATCATCTTCGCGCCACAGCATTAAACCTTGACGCATTTGAAATGTCGCCCGGAGCTTTCCTTGATGGAGATCTTAACATTCCCGAAAGCGGTAACGGCATTCCTGATATTCTTGATGAGGCGGAATGGGCGTTGCGCTTCTGGCGTGAGCAGCAGGCGAAAAACGGAGCCATTCCAAAAGGTCGCTGCAACGATCAGGATTCGCGCAGACAAAATCATGTGAAGTGGGGTCCGTTCGGAATATTCCAGCCTGATGCAGAGTCCAATTATGAATATGCTGCTGTGGCGGCATCATTTGCCCGAACTTACAAGAAGTATGATGAAGGACTTGCCTCAAAATATCTCGATTCTGCCATCCTTGCATATGACTGGGCAGACAAGCAGCCGTCCGGTACGGAAGATGAATCGAGAGACGCATTTGCGCTGTGGGCGGCAGCTTCCATATACAGGGCTACGGGCTCAGATCGCTTTAATAACGATGTAATTAAAATTGTTGACAGAAATCCCAAACCCCATTGGAAACTAACGCACTGGATTCCGATGATGCGCTGGCAATACGTCCGCAGCAACCATCCGAACGTTGATACGGATATACAGGAAAAATTTAAAAAAGATATTATATCATCTGCCGATGCCCAGCTTGATAAACGCCTTGACACCGATGCCTATAGGTGGGGTGGTGACAGCACACGAGGTATGGGGTGGGGCAATGCGAATGGCGGAGGTTACCATGCCGATATCCTCCTGCGGGCCTGGTGGCTTGCCGGCGATAAGAAGTACATCGACGGAGCCAGCCTCAACGCAGACTTTCAACTAGGCTGCAATCCCCTCTCAAAGACATTCATAACAGGCATGGGCACACGGTATCCCCTGCATCCGCAAATCTCGGCATTTCTCTATGAAGAGCCAGGCAAACGCGGAAAGACTGTAAAGGGTATAACGATATTCGGTCTGACAGATCGCGATCCCAAGGGGTGGTATCCGGAAGACAGACCGCGCCTTCGCAGATGGCGCGACCTTGGAAACGGCAGTGCAGAAATTTCAAGCGAATTCACCATCACTGAAACGATCGGTTCATCAGCAATGCTGTATGCAGCGCTTTACGCGCTGGAAGCTGAAAACGATAAACGCTAGAACAACGTCAGATTACGCTATTACGCTGCCGCAGCACCTTTTGTACTTTTTCCCGGAACCACATGGACAGGGGTCATTGCGCCCCACCTTGGGAGAATCACGCACTATCGGTTGAGCAGAAGCCCTTTCCATTGCCTTGTCAAAAACATCCGCCTGTCTTTGCGAGGGCACTGCGCCCTGCTGGGGCTGGGAGCCAAGCAGGGATACCTCAGCATGGGAAGTCTGGACCCTGCGAGGCTGCCTCATGCGGGCAACAAAATTCTGCATTGACTCAATAGACGTTGATGAGCGGAAAACTCCTGAGGCAATATTTATTTTAATGCGCGACATAAGATCTTCAAAAAGATTTGAAGCTTCTCGCTTGTATTCCACGAGCGGATCGCGCTGACCGTATGCACGCAGACGTACATCGTCTCGCAACTCATCCATTGCTCTCAGGTATTCCTGCCACTCTGTGTCTATACAGTGTAGTAATACGTAGCGCTCCATATTCGCCAGATGTTCAGGGTTTTCAAGGGAGCATTTCAATTCGTATGCCTCTTCAACCTGCGAAAAAACAAACTCCGCCGCCTCTTCAGGCTTGCCCGCAAACTTTTCCAAATCCCCTCCGGTTATGGCAACCGGGAAAATACCAAGAAGCCATTCAGCGAAATCCTGAGGAACTGAATCGCGCTCAGACGTCATGAAACCTTCGCTCTGCGTAAGCACAAGGTCGTGAATTACATCAAGAACGTAACCGTGGACATCATCGTTTTCCAAAATTCTCGAGCGGAAATTGTATAGAACCTCGCGCTGCTTATTCATTACATCGTCATATTCCAGCGTACGCTTGCGTATTGAGAAGTTGTGTTGCTCTACACGACGCTGGGCGCTTTCGATTGAGCGATTTAATATCCTGTGCTCTATCGGCTCGCCTTCTTCCATACCCATGCGCGTCATAATACCTGAAATCCGATCTGAGCCGAACTTGCGCATCAATGAATCTTCCAGTGAAACATAAAAACGTGATGAACCGGGGTCACCCTGGCGAGCACATCTTCCACGAAGCTGCCGGTCGATACGTCTTGACTCATGGCGTTCTGAACCTATTACGTGCAGACCGCAGGGACGCTCATGCAGGAGGTTACGGAGGGTCTTGGTTTCTCCATCAGGCCTGTCTTCCAGTCTCTTTTGCGACAGCACCAGATCCCGTTCCAGCCATATTACGCCTTCTCCGAGCTTGATGTCGGTCCCGCGCCCTGCCATATTGGTGGCAATAGTTATGGCACCCCGCTGTCCTGCCAATGTTACTATTTCCGCCTCCCGGGCATGATTCTTTGCATTGAGCACGTTATGGGGTACTCCCGCACTCCTGAACAGCCGGCTGAGTATTTCCGAAGTCTCGACTGCCACGGTACCTATCAGAACAGGTTGTCCCCTTCTGTGCCGCTCTGTAACATCAGATATAATCGCATTAAATTTTTCGCGCTGTGTACGATACATTACATCGTTGCTGTCCACCCGGCGGATCGGACGATTTGTAGGAATAACAATAACATCAAGTTTATAAATATCATTGAATTCTTCCGCCTCGGTCTCGGCAGTACCCGTCATGCCTGCGAGTTTTTCATACATGCGGAAATAGTTCTGGATAGTTATAGTTGCAAGTGTCTGTGTCTCGCGTTCAATTGCAACACCCTCCTTTGCCTCAACCGCCTGGTGAAGACCATCAGACCATCTCCTGCCCGGCAAAATACGCCCTGTGAACTCATCGACAATCAGCACCTTGTTGTCCATCACAACGTATTCGGTGTCTTTCTCATAGAGGCAGTACGCTTTAAGCAGTTGCCCTACATTATGAATACGCTCATTGCGCTCTGCAAATTGCGTCTGTATTTCACCGCGTTTTATATTGCGTTCTTCCTGCGATAAATCTTCTGTCTCCAGCGTTGCCATGGCAGTTACAATATCCGGGATGACAAACATTTCCGGATCCGCCGGGTTCAGCTCAGCGCAACCCAGATCAGTCAAAGCCGCATCCCGGGTCCTCTCATCAATAGTAAAATAAAGCTCTTCCCGATATGTGCGTGCCTGGTCCTTATACATATCGGTAAGCATCATGCTCTCTACATCTTCATGTATCTTTCGAACTGCAGGATCTTCTATCATCGACATGAAAGCCTTGCTTCGCGGCATACCATGATACACCTGATATAGCCGTTTCCGGGCTTCATCAACATCTTCTTCCCCAATTGCTTTTTTTGCCTTTTCAATCATCTTGCCGACCAAGGTCTGCTGTCTTCTGAAAAGACGGAATACGCTTGGCTGCAATTCTGAATACATTTGCGTAGAAACAGCTGCGGGACCGGATATGATGAGCGGAGTCCTCGCTTCATCAATAAGTATCGAGTCAACCTCGTCAACAATCGCAAAATAATGCTCTCTTTGCACCTGCTCAGCCGGACTCATCGCCATGCCGTTATCGCGCAAATAGTCGAACCCGAATTCCGCGTTCGTTCCATACGTAATGTCACACGCATACTGCTCCCTGCGTATTGAAGGTCCCATTGTATTCTGGATACATCCCACGGTCAGACCAAGCCACACAAAAACCTGCCCCATCCACTGCGAGTCGCGCAATGCCAAATAGTCGTTAACGGTTACAAGATGAACGTTTTTGCCGGACAGGGCATTCAAATAAAGGGGCAGCGTGGCTACGAGTGTTTTACCTTCACCCGTCTGCATCTCCGCAATTTTTCCCTGATGCAGAACTATTCCGCCCATCAATTGCACATCAAAAGGAACCATATCCCACTTCAGTTTGTGCCCGCAAACCTCAAATTCTGAACCGCACAGGCGTCGGCAACAGTTTTTTACCGTAGCATACGCCTCGCACATAACGGAATCTAACGTTTCTCCATTCCTGACTCGCTCCTTGAATTTAACCGTATTGGCTTTGAGCTCTTCATCCGTCCAGGATTTGTACAACTCATCAAATTCATTTATTTTCTCTACAAGCGGCGTAAGTTTTTTTATGTCGCGAGTATGCTTGGTGCCAAAAATACTTGTAATAAACTTTATCATGATTCAATTATCCCCGAAATTTTACGGAAACCACACTGCGCCAGCTCCAGTAACCTTGGCGCAGCCAATTTTATAGCGCAAATTCTACCATAATGTCCGATATTATGTCCACCCGCCAGCAATGCCCTGGATTTGCAAACTTTAATGGCTTTTCAGTTTCTTGACTTAAGCAGCAGTCTGCTTTAATATCTTCACCGTTTATATGGCTTTGGGTGTAGAGCCCGATGACATTATTTTTTCTCCAAATTTTTTGATATGACAATTGACGAAGTAACATCTGTAAAAGCAGCAGCTCTTGATGAAATCAACACAGCCGGTTCGGCAGATGAAGTTGAGACACTGCGCATTAAATACATGGGTCGAAACGGCTTGATACCAAAAATGATGCAAGGTCAGAAAGATGTCCCTGCATCAGAAAAACCGGCTATGGGTGCCGCCTTGAATTCTCTGCGAGAAAACGTAAGCACAGCGATTTCTTCTAAAAAGACATCGTTGGCAACTTCAAAAAAAGATTCCGGAGCGTTCGACTTTAGTCTCCCCGGCAACTGGCATCGCAGGGGAGTCATGCATCCGATTTCAACTGTTATCGAAGAAGCTGTTCGAATCTTCGGACAGATGGGTTTTACTGTTGCAGATGGTCCTGATATCGAGACAGAATTTAATAATTTTGATGCGCTTAACACGGCAAAACATCATCCTTCACGAGATGCAGGCGATACATTCTGGTTTGAAGATGGAAGGCTCTTGAGAACGCAAACGTCACCGGTACAGATCCGCGTCATGCAATCGCAGAAACCGCCTGTGCGAATCATAAATCCAGGACGATGCTACAGACGAGATACTACCGACGCAACGCACGCTGCCAACTTCCATCAGATCGAAGGATTATATGTAGACTATACGCCTGTATCACTGGCTGATCTCAAAAGTACACTTGCCCATTTTGCGCATGAAATGATGGGGGCAGATGTAAAGGTACGTTTTCGCCCGCATTATTTTCCGTTCACCGAACCAAGTGTTGAAGTTGATTTTTCATGCCATGTCTGCAAGGGAAGCGGATGCCGTGTTTGCAAGCAAAGCGGTTGGATTGAAATAGCCGATGCCGGAATGGTTGATCCGCGTGTTTATAAAAAAATCGGATACGACGAAGAGCTGTACGGATATGCTTTCGGAATGGGTGTAGAGCGCATAGCCATGATACGATACGGCATATCAGACTTGCGCTTTCTGTATACCAACGATATGCGCTTTTTAAACCAGTTTGCCTGACCCGGCTCGGCGAGCCGAGCCAGTGGGCAGTGGACAGTTTTCTCTTGAGTCGCAGACTGTGGCACGGACATTCCTGTCTGTGCCCTCTTGCTGTGTGGTTGCGAGGCACTGGGACCGCGAGGCTCCGTACTCGCATCGTGGCAGTGCAGCCTCCACGTCTCCAAAGATCTGTCCACTGCCCACTGTCCACTAAACACCAATCACTGCCCGGCTTGCCGGGTCGTGTCATAAATTGCAAACACTGCCCGGAGTGTTTCAGCTGCGCTTTCAAGTGTCACAGAAGGCTCTCTTCTCTCGCGGACAGCTTCAATAAAATCAGCTACTTGTGCAAAATGGCCGGGTCCGTAATATTTTTTCCCGGTTACAGCAGGCTGAATCGGCTCAAGGGCAGCTTCAAGACGCTTTAATATCAAGTCCTCCTGCTCCTTATCCTTCGTTTTTACGAAAATCTGCTTGTCGCCCGTAATTTCAATACTGCCGTCCGTGCCGAAGAAGGAAATGCGTGAGAACCAGTCCAGATGACTGGCAGAGGTTACCTCTATTGTGCCGACTGCTCCGCATTTGAACTCCAGAAATGCTGCTGCACAATCTTCAGTTTCAATTACGTTGCGATGCGCTATATTTTTTACAGTTCCCTTTATTTTATCTTCGTCTCCAGTATGCCACAGAAGCTGATCGATGTAATGTATCGCCTGGTTTATCAGGACTGAACCGCCCTCATCTTTCCAGGTGCCGCGCCAGGGAGTATCTGTATAATAGGAATCAGATCTGTAGCAACGCAATTGCGTGTTGGCGTTAAGCAGGGTGCCCAGAGCTCCTGAGGAAATAATGTCGTGCAACTCAACATATATGGGATCAA
Organism: Lentisphaerota bacterium; assembly: GCA_012511845.1. Taxonomy (GTDB): domain Bacteria; phylum Verrucomicrobiota; class Kiritimatiellia; order RFP12; family UBA3636; genus JAAZFF01. The sequence goes on along the minus strand of JAAZFF010000164.1, from coordinate 2,742 downwards.
ACCGATGCTGAAAAACACCTCCGCATATACGCTCCGGATGACGAGCCTTTGCTGCCAGCATTTTGTCAAGATTTTCAGAATTCTGTGCCAGCGGTTTCTCACACAAGGTGTCTTTGCCATGCTCGAGCGATTCAACGAAAATATCAGCGTGTGAAGCGTGATCGGTGCACACGCTGACTGCGTCTACATCATCGGCATTTAACACGTCTTTGTAATTTGTAGTCCACTTGACATCACTGCCTGTTTTTTCGGCAAGCTGCTGTGCTTTTTCAGAAATTAAATCACAAACCCATACAACTTCCGCATCATCATTTGCATTGAAGCACTCTGCATGTAGGGGACCTATAACTCCGCACCCGATAATTGCAACACGTGTTTTATCTTTCATGGCATCTCTACAGGTTTTTGAACCAGAATTCTGATTTGCGCCAATCCGGCGCAGAGACCCGCCTGTTATTCGGCCGGCGGGCCGCCTTGAAACATTTACTTTATTATGCGCCCAGCTGGAAACGCTCGAATCTGCGAATCACAAGTTTATCGTCCAGTTGTTTTTCCACCTGCTCCTGCAGTTTGGAAATTGTAAGGGCACTGTCCTTTACAAAGACTTGATTTACAAGACAGTTCTCTTCGTAGAATTTATTAATCCTGCCCTCTATAATTCTTTCCATTATATTCTCAGGCTTTTTCTCATCCTTCATCTGATTTGCATAAATTTCGCGCTCAGTATTAATTGTGTCGGCAGGAACAGCAGAACTGTTGAGCCAGCGTGGAGACATGGCTGCGATCTGCAATGTAATGTCTTTTGCAAAATCTTCCAATTCAGCCTTGCCGATTGACTCGGCTTTTTCACAACCCACTTCAACAATTACACCAACTTTGCCACCCAAATGGATGTAGGATGAGAAGATTCCTATACCTTCAAGATTGAATTTTGTAGCGCGACGAATTTCTATTTTTTCACCAATCGCGGAGATAAGAGAAGTAATCTCATCTTTCATCAACTCCGAAACTTCTACGTCAGAGTCAAGTGCCGCCTGCGCCACATCATCAGCGAATTTTTTGAAATCTTCATTACGCGCTACAAAGTCTGTCTCACAGTTTACTTCAACAATCACTACTTTTGAAGCATCATCTGAAGTTTTGGTGGCTATGAGCCCCTGGTTTGCTTCTTTTTCAGCACGCTTGGCTGCGACTGCAACTCCATGCTCACGAAGTGATTTTACTGCGGCTTCTATATCACCGTCAGCATTTACAAGTGCTTTTTTGCACTCCATCATGCTGACACCTGTCATAGTTCTAAGCTTGCTTACATCGGCTGCTGTAATTTTTGCCATTTTAAATTTCCTGGTCTTAAATGTTTATAAAGTGTTGTTATTCAGTGGCTGAAGTGTCTTCGGTCTGTTTCTCTTCCACTGCCGGTGCTGCTGCCTCAGGCGCTTGCGCAACCTCTACTGCAGGTGCAGCTTCGGGTGCAGGGGCTGTTTCTGCTGCGGGAGCTGTCTCGGGCGCCGGAACCTGTTCTTCAGCCGGCGTTGCAGCTGCTGCACTCTCCTCTGCCTCAGCCACAGCACTTGCACGCTCGGCTATGGCTTTAGCAGCTTCTCGTGCCGTCTTGCGACGTGTCTCTGCCTGACGAGCCTTTTTCTTGGCTTCTTCGCTGGCTGCGCTTTCAGAAGAACGTGTACGCTGTGTGCGTCGTGAAGCCCTATCGGCAGCTGCAGCTGCTTCACCGGAAGCCTCTGCTGCAGCCCTTGCTGCACTGCGTTCAGCCTCAAGGCGACGATTTTCCTCTGCCGCCTTGCGAGAATATTCAGCCATGGCATCTTTGGAAACCCGGGAGATGCAATCCGCAATGAGTTTGATAGAGCGAATAGAATCGTCGTTACCCGGAATAATGTAATCTACCAAATCCGGATCGCAATTCGTGTCAACTATAGCTATCACAGGTATGCCCAAACGGCGAGCCTCGGCAACAGCGTTTGCTTCACGCATAATATCAACAATAAAAACAGCGGCAGGCAGCCTCTCCATATCGGCAATACCGGAAAGATTCTGTTCAAGCTTGTCCAACTCACGACGCATCGTGGCAGCCTCTTTTTTGTGAACAGACAATACCCCGTTATTGTTGCGGGCAATAATCTGAAGTTTTCTCATGCGACTCACACTGCGCCTGATAGTCTGGGCGTTCGTCAGCGTACCGCCCAGCCAGCGATGCGTTACATTATGCATCTCACAGTTTTCAGCCGCAAGGGTGATTACCTCCTGAGCCTGTTTCTTTGTCCCGACAAAAAGGATCTTTTTTCCATCCTCGGCAATATCCCTGACAAACCTGAGAGCCTCCTCAAGCAAATCGAGTGATTGCGTAATATCTATAATATGAATGCCGTTACGTTTGTCGAAGATGTATCTCTTCATCTTCGGATTCCAGCGCTTGGTCTGATGACCGAAATGCAAGCCGGATGACATTAAATCTCTGACGGTTAGTCCTGATAGTGTAGCTTCTGACATTTTATGCACCTGTAGTTTGTTGTTTAGCAACCCCTTCAAGGAAGCTGCTGTGGTGAATCTGCTTTACCGGAATTGACCCGGTTTTCGCTTCTGCGCCGGACGACCAACTGCCAACCAAGACAGTGGTTTGCGCTCTTTGAATGCGTGACTATATCAAATCTGCCCAAATAAAAGCAATAGTTAAATTTAGAGCCCGGCGAGTCGGGCAGTGGGTTGTAGGGGCTCGGCTTGCCT
>JAAZFF010000163.1 GCA_012511845.1 Lentisphaerota bacterium | reverse complement strand
GGCTATGACAGTTCAAGCTGGGCACCCGTAATCGTAAACAATATCGCATGGTGCACCCAAACGAACATTGTAGATGTTTCTGAAGTCATCAACGACAAAAACAACAACGGACAAACAATTTTCAACTCCGGTACAATTATTCAGAACAATCTGTTCAAGAGTGATGCGGAGGCGGTGGTTCCGGCGGTGGTGGTGGCGGAGGCGGTATCGTTTTTACAAATGTTATTCTCACGTTGGGCACAAACAAGGTAATTGTAGGTGAAGGCGGTGAGGGAGGTGCAGGATTCGGAGATAACGGAAAGCAAGGAGAGTCTTCTTCGTTCAGTATTTGGACGGCTTTTGGTGGCGGTGGTGGCGGGTCGATTCGCAGTGACGGACTTCCTGGGGCATCCGGTGGTGGCGGTGGTGGGTTTTCTCATGAAATATGGGAAGGTGGAGTCGGAATTCCCGGCCAAGGTCATAATGGCGGAAAAAGCAGTTACCATGAAAGCTGGGGCATAGGCTACGGCGGCGGTGGTGGCGGGGCAGGTATGCCGGGGGGAGATGCTGTGCAGGAAACAAATACAGGTGGCAACGGAGGAGATGGTCTGCCCTGCTGTTTCTTTGATACGCCGAGGTATTTTGGCGGTGGTGGCGGTGGCGGAATGCGTGACAGTGGTACGGGTGGAGAAGGCGGACTTGGCGGCGGCGGACGTGGTGTTATTGGCGACAATACCGCATTGCCGGGTGAAGCAAATACCGGTGGTGGCGGCGGTGGTGGCGGTATGGATGGAAATGATTGGTTCCCCGGTGGACAGGGAGGCTCGGGTGTAGTAATTATCCGCTATCTTGCACCACGGGGTACGATGATTAAAATTCATTAAATCCATACTGTAATAAAATATCTGGAGTAATCCGGTAAAAACTCAACGCTCAAAACATAAAAGTAAACTATGACTAAAATTATGAAAACACTTGCCCTTGCAGGTTGTATTGCTTCTGCATCAACACTTCCCGCAGCTGCACAACGAACGGTAAACAGGGGGTTGCACGCCCCGCCCGCCCGAGGGACGGTTATCATCGATGGTTTGCTTGATGAATGGGATCTTTCCGGAGCCATTATCTGCTGCAAGGATGTCAGTAATCTGCTCGAAGTCGAAAGTTGCCGCGTTGCAGCAATGTGGGATGAAGAAGCCCTATATGTATCTTTCCGGTTCAAAGATAATACGCCTATGCGCAACAAGATAGATCCGGAAACAATGCCGGGCAACGGCTGGCGATCTGATTGTGTTCAGATGCGATTCAGCCTGGATGGTTTCATAAGTCATCTCGATGCCTGGTATTACTCTGATGCCGAAAAACCGGCGATGACAATAAGCTATGGAAGCATGAAAACGAACGCACCGGAGCAGCCGGAAGTGAACCGGCCCGCCAGACCGGTTGAGCTCGGAGCAGAACAGGCATTCCGCATCGATGATGACGGACTGGGCTATGTCCAAGAAATAAAAATTCCATGGGCAGTGCTGACATCCGACGGAAAGCTTCCTTCACCTGATGCTGATCTTCGTCTGGGACTCGAGCTTTTCTGGGGAGATATAACTGCAAGTACATGGCCGCGCAGTCGTGTGACCGATAATTTGTCGGACGAAGCAAAGACTGTTGATTTTTTCTGGACCAGTGAAGAGAACTGGGGGCGTCTTGTTCTGGAGCCGCATAACGACTTATCATTGCCGCCTCCGGCATGGATGAGCGAAGTGCGGGCTGAACCGCAAGGCGCCATTCCAATTTCTTTTGCACTTCAATCTGAGCAATACGTAACGCTTGCAATAGAAGATGCGGCTGGAAACCATGTAAGGAGTTTGCTTGGGGGCGTAAAATTTACGGCAGGCGAACACACTGTATTCTGGTCCGGCTTGAATGACAGGGGAGAGTTACTTCCGGTTGGTGAATACAACTGGGTCGGACTTTCACGCGATGCTATCGATATAGAGTGGAGAATGAGTTTTTACCAGCCAAATCGGAGTAAACCTTGGGTAACAGCAGATGGCAGGGGTGCCTGGGGACCTGATCATGGCAATATTACAGCGGCAGCGGCAGGCGAGGAGCTTATCTTTCTGGCAGGTCTTGGTGCGGAAGCCGGAATCGGTCTCTTTGCTGTTGATTCTGATGGGGTCAAATGCTGGAGTGCAAAAGAAGCCGGGGCAGATCATCTGGCGTACTATAACGGTGTAGTTTATGCTTATCGTTCCCGTGATGCTTACAATCCGCTTGGACTATCTGCTACAGGTCTGATGTGTTTTGATGCGAAAACGGGCGACTGGCTCGACATTCAAGCTCAAGATAGCGACATTCGGTCAAAAAGAATTGAATTGGCAGGGGCTGATGATGTTGTAGCCGGTCTTGCTGTAAATCAAACCGGTATTTTTCTCTCGCTGGCAGATAAGGATGTCATACAGGTGTTTGACGTAAAAACACTGAAGCCGCTCCGCAAGCTCACGCTCAGGGGGGCAGGTGCACTCTTTGCATCCGATGAAACATTATTCGCAGCCTCGGCAGAAGGAATTGTGTCCTTTTCTTCTGATGGAAAGCAAAAAATTCTTGTACAGGACGATGTTTCAAATGTAACAGATCTTGCGGCGGACGGAGAGCATCTTTATGTGTCGTTCGGGGCGCCGGAGCATCAGGTCAAAGTGTATGATATGAACGGCACTCATGTCTCTACACTTGGAAAAACAGGTGGACGAACTCAGAATGGGTTTTATGATCCTGATGAGGGGTTTTTCAATCCCTCAGGTCTGGCTGTTGATACGGCGGGACGGCTTTGGGTAGTTGAGAATGGGAAGCGTCCCAAACGTACCAGCATCTGGGAGAATGGAAAGTGGATACGTGATTTTATCGGCGACACTGGATATGGTGGCGGGGGAATCATTAATCCGCTGGATCCCACGATGGCATTTTATGACGGCATGCGTTTTCAGATTGATATTGATACGGGAGACTGGCGCTTGATGGAAGTCGGGCTTATATTGCCCGATGGAGCAGCTGAGCACGGCATTTCACCTACCTCAACTGATTCCGGTCAGGCAGAGTACATGAACTGTTTCGGAGGGCGCGCCTATTTACATAATTCGCGCGAAACGATAGAAATTTATCGACAGCGTGAGGATGGACGCTGGGCGCTCTGTGTTTTTATAGATACGGAACGCAAATTTTCCTGGACTGATCTGAATGATGATTGTGCAGTGCAGCCGGATGAAATCGTGCATGGCGATGCCGATGCGGATTGGGGCCATGCAGCACACCGCTGGGGAGCACGCCCATCGCAGAATCTCGATCTTTACTTCTCGCACGGTCCCTCCAAACCAGGCTTGCGACTGCGCCTTGCAGATGTAACGCCAGGCGGTACTCCCGTCTACGATTTTACAGCATTCGAATTAATGGCAGGAGAAATATGCAATGGTATAGGGTTGCGCGACGGCAGCTTCAATTCCGGCAGCCACGGCGATCGCGGAGAATACTTCAGCGAAATGCGCCTGATTCGTGCAGCAGGCGACGATCGCAGCACATTTTGGTTCCGGGGGGAGAATACTGGACGCTGGACACATAGATTGCCGGAACCGGGTGTGGTTTTATTCCCCTTTCAGGCACATGGTGTAGCCGATGCACCACAGGCATTCGGGGGAGAACTTGTGGTTTGGGTGTCAGACTTCGGTCAGAGATATCTATTTACAGACGACATGCTGTATGTGGCACAGTTGTTTTCAGATTCAAGAACCCACTATACGGATTGGCCGGACAATCCACAGCCCGGTTTTATTGCCAATAACATGACACCGTTTCAGGAATCATTTTTTGGTCATTTCGTGCTGACCGAAGGAGGTCGTTACCTTCTTACAAGCGGTTTTGTGGATTGTCGTGTTTTTGAATTAAAAGGAATTGATACGCTCAAACGTCTGCCCGGAGGAAGGCTCGTTTTGGATGAGGCTGCGGCAAAGCGAGCCGAAGAGATCCGTTCATTGCGTATTGGCAAGGCTTCAGAATTGGAACATCTGATAATACAAAGGCTTGACGTCGATGAAGGCGGTAACATATCAGACAACTGGTGGCAGGGTCGGGAAGGACTGCCGATTGAAGCGGATGTGCAGCGCGGAGCTGATGTTTTCACGGGGTATACAGACTCCCATCTTATGCTGGTTTGGGAAGTGCGTGATAACAGCCCTATGCGCAATAGTTCCGACATGTGGCAACTGGCGTTTAAAGGCGGTGACAATGTGGATGTGATGTGGCGTGCCCCCGGTAAGAAACCGGATGAAGCTCAGCCCGGGAAAGGAGATCTGCGTTTGCTGTTCACAGAATTGGATGGTGAATGCAAAGCAATACTTTACCGACCGGTTTCCGACACAAAGGCCCCTTGCCTCTTCGACGCCTTTGATGGTGCAGGAAGGGCTAACGCCGTCATGATGGATGAAGTTCGTTTTGCCACAGAAGTCAAAACAACACTGACGCGGGGCGAACATGGTTACATGATCGAGGCACAAGTCCCATGGAAACTCCTGGGCGGACGTCCCGAAGATGGATCAAAGTTTCGGATTGATTTCGGAGTGCTCTTTGGTGATGAGTCCGGTTCAAAGACGATAAAACGTGCCTATTGGCATAATAAGGATACGCAGATTGTTACGGATATTCCCTCAGAAGCTGCGTTACAGCCTGGCAAATGGGCTGAAGCCGCGTTGTCAGATTAAAAGCAAAAGGTTGTTGCTTCGGCATCTTCCCATAAATCTTAAAAAGTCAACTATCTGATCTGTCAGTTATGAATAATCGAAAAGCAATTTTGTCTAAACTTCATTTATGGGCAATGTATCTGATATTTATGTTTACAGTATCGCTGGGGGCAAATGATTTTTCATTAATAGTTGATGTTGACAAATCAATGGCAGTTCCGGGAAGTGTTCCCCTCGTTGTGGAGAAGCGTGATTTTGGACTTGAAACAGGGGAGTGGAAAACAGAACCGACAAATAAACCTGTTCCGGGGAAGTTTACGCTTAGTTTCACCATGCCCGTTCAAAATTCGACAGTTGTAACGTATGATGCGGGAGCAGTAGAATGCTTGGCGGAGCAAAAATGGTACACGCTCGATGATGGGCGCAGACCTGTATCACGTCTTCGCCTATTGCCGTTTCCCCCGGATAAGTCTGTTGAATCCGTGCGTGTGACGGTGCCGGCAGGTTTAAAGCCGGAATACGGTCAAGGGACACCCTCCTATAGCACCATCCTTCCTCCGATGTCAATCCTGCCCTTCAGGGCAGTAAATATTGCACCGGATGCGGCTGTTGTTGCAAGCTCGACCGGCAGCCTGAGCCAGGGATTCCGACCGCAACCGTGGCGAAACCGCCCTGAGACTCTCGTTGATGGGTTTATCGACTTTCACGATAACTTCAGCACTGCGCCGAAGACCCCTGAATCTGATGAGGCATCGAGAGAATGGGTAATGCTGGCGTGGGAGCAACCACAGGCAATGCAGGTGCTGGCAGTTTTGCGTGGACAGCACGAGGTTGGTGTCGGAGACCCCGCAGTTGAAGTATATACGGGTGTCGGAGATCCGCGTTTTTCGATTAACGAAAAAGACTGGGTGACTGTTTCCGGGAAATGGACATCAGAGGGATCGTTCCGGTCGATAAGGTGGTTTGTGTTTGCACGTTCGGTCAGAACTCGAGGATTGCGTCTTAAGCGTGCTGATGCAGAGCCGATTCAACTTGGAGAGATTGTAGTGCTGCAAAATATTGGAAAGACCGAAGTTGCCGCTGCTGCGAAGCCTGCAGGTGTGCCGATTACTTTTACGATACAGGAGGCGTGCAAGGTGACAATTCAGGTTAGAAGCAGTACTGATGAAGTCGTAGCCAATCCTGTTGCAGGGCAGAAATTTCAGGCGGGCACACACACGGTGTACTGGAATCTAGAAGATATTGACGGGAATTCCGTCCTTGATCCCGGGACGTATTCATGGAGAGGGCTCTTCGTTCCAAAACTTGAAGTAGAGTATAAATTCACGTATTACCCGACACCGCTTCCCGGTGTTGCCTGGGAGACTCCGAGTCGAAGGGGAGGGTGGCTTGCAGATCATGAGCCCCCACGTACAATAGCGAGGGGCAATGACGGCACAATGTGGCTCGGCGCATTTGCTGAAGGCGGCTCATCGATAATGCAGGTTAACGAAAAAGCAGAAAAGCTCTGGGGGATTGATCGGCTCTGGGTAGCAATACCAAGTGAAATCAGCACAGATGGCGACTACTACTATGGATTCTGTGAGGGCGGGTGGATTGGTGAAAATCAGGTAATCCTACAGGTGGATCAGCGTTCGAAATCCGATCGCAAAATATTCCAGCGTCCGATTGAAAAGGTTGATGATGAGTCCGGTGGCACAACAACACCAACGGGACCGACAGGATTTCAGGTTGTTGGGAACCTTGCTTTCGTGAGTTTTGGAAAGTTTGATGTTATACAGGTTTTTGATTTGTCGGAAGGGATGGCGGGGCCGCATAGGGGATTTGGCTGGAATCACGCCTATACGCAGTTTGAAGATCAGAAACCAGTTTTGATTAAGGAAATTTCAGTCCCTTCACCGGGTCGTTTACGAAAACTCGGCAACAATAAACTCGTTTCAACAAGTGAACAGGATGTTATAACGATTGATTTGGATACTTATAAGGTTGAAACATTGTTTGCCGGAATTTTGAATAACCCGCTCGGACTTGGTGTCCATCCTGATGGAAAATTAATTTTTATTGGCGAGGGTGAGCCTGCGCATCAGGTGACAGGGTATGATTTAAAAGGAAATGTTGTTGTAAGGTTCGGGAAGTCCGGGAAGCGTAGAATCGGTCCGTTTGATGAACAGGATTTGGAAGCACCTTCCGGAGTCGAGGTAGATGCGAACGGATACGTCTGGATCATGGAGTACACACATTATCCCAAACGTGTAAGTATCTGGGATGCCGGCACTGGCAAATGTGTTAATCACGTGTTAGGTCCGACTCCGTATGGCGGAGGCGGATCTATTGATCCGGAAAATGAAAACATTCTCTTTCATAGAGGTCTGGAATTTAAACGTGATCCGGGAACAGAAAAGATCACGCTTGTTAATCTGATTTATCGGCCGGATGCTCCTGAATTCGCCCATTTTTCAGAAGATGATTATCCCTGCTACGCCTTCCGGACTCCAGATCCGACCGGAAAGAGCGGAAGCCGGCTCTGGTTTACAAGTCATATGTGGCCGCACCAGCACCCGTCTCTTGTGCTCTGGGAGTATAAGAAAGACCGTGTTCAACCGGTTGCCGCTGTTGGCTCTGCCATTGCTTTGCGCCAGCCATTAGGGGAACCGGCTCCAAGAAAAGGACACGCTGACTGGTACGACACTTCACCACTGCAAAAACACATTTCTGATTATGATCCCGATGACAAATTTTTCACATGGACAGATCTAAATGACGACGGTTATGTGCAGGCATCTGAATTGCATTTCGGAAAACTCGAACATAACGGTACGTTGTTGCGTGAAGCTTCAGCAGGCTGGAACTGGCGGATGAATCCATCGTTTGAAGCAGCCGCGAATGCCGGTGCAGAACGCATAGTCTATTTCCGCCCCTACGGATTTTCTGCACACGGATATCCCCTGTATAAAGTTCCTGTAAACACACTCCCGGGAAGATCAGAATCACTTATGCCCGACGGTAAGGGTAATATCATACAACTGCTGTCGAGCACGTCGCCTGATGGACGTGTCCGATGGCGCTACCGTAACGAATGGCCCGGTCTCCATGCGGGACATCATACAACAGCCAGAGGAGATGAACCGGGAGTTGTAATAGCACCATGTCGCATATGGGGTGTGGTGCCGGTAAATGATGAAATCGGCGAAGTTGTTGCTTTTAACTCTAACCTCGGGTGCACATACCTTATGACGGCTGACGATGGGCTTTTTATCGATCGCATTTTTCGTGATCAGCGTGTCGGTTTGCTGTGGAATACAGAAACACCTCCAACACCGGAAGTGCTGGCGGAGACGAGCCTCTACGATGAACATTTTGGCGGATCTCTTCAGAAAATACATTGCACGGATGGTATTGATCGGTTTTTTTATGTCGTAGGAAAGCACCACTGTACGGTGGTTGAACTTACCGGTTTGGATGATATAAAACGTCTTCCCGGTGGCAAAATCAGGGTGACTCCAAAGCAAATTGCTGAAATTGAAACTCAACGTCAACAAATTGCCGGACGCAAAACGCCTCCCCGGGTATTGCGTATTCCCGGAATCAAAACAGGCACGATAAAGATAGATGGCGATGCTTCAGAATGGCCTGAAAAACGTACCGATGGTTTCGCGCTGGCTTATGATGATACATACCTGCATGTGCTCTATCAGGGATATGACAATCAGGCAACGTTCGAAAACAAAGGAGTAAATCCTCTTGAATTATTCAAAACGGGAGATGTAATAGACGTTATGATGCAGACCCGTGCTGATGTGAACCCGGACAGAACCGTGGCTGAAGCAGGAGACATACGCCTCAGCTTTTCAATGTTCCAGGGAGAGCCTGTATGTGTGTTGTATAATTTCGTAATTCCGGGACACAAAGGTGTGCGCGTCCCTTTCAGTTCGCCTTGGCGGACAATATTATGTGACCGTGTAGACGTCCTTGACTCAGCAAAAATTCATGTTCAACGCAGCGGCGAATACTACACGCTTGAGGCATCGGTGCCACTTAAAGATATCGGTCTTAATCCGCAGTCACTGCGTACAACCAGAGGCGATATCGGGCGCGTGATGAGCGATGTCAGTGCCACAAGGGTAACGCAACGCATATACTGGTCCAATAAAAACACTGCAATTCTATCAGATCTGCCCAGTGAGGCAGGTCTCCAGCCCAATCTTTGGGGTTCTTTTGTTTTCGAATAAACTTGCGCAGCAGAAAATTGTCTGGACGAAACCGACAAGTTTTAGCAAAGTATGTACAAAATTGCTTTTACATAAAATGTGAGTCATGTGGCAGGTGAAAATGTATCAAGAAATAAAATGAAACTCAAAAACGATAAGAACTATAATCCTGAGGTTCAGTTGGTATCGACTGTTTTCGGGGGAACTGGATATCACTCCAGATTGAAAGCCGGTACGACAGTGCATGATACGCGTCTATCAGCCAATTATGCACTGGAGTGTCTGCGCGAAGGCGGACAGGAATACGTGAAACGGGCGACTGATATTTTCGACAAGCTCTGCTCATTGCAGGATGTTGATCCCGTATCATCAACATATGGGATATGGTCGTGGACGTATGAGGAGACGCTTGAGCAAATGCAGCCGCCTGATTGGAACTGGGCAGACTTCATCGGGGCACGCATAGCGCATGCATTGAAGCTTTATCCTCGGCTTCTTCCGGAAGATACCGTCGGGAGACTGCGTGAGGCGCTTGCTCATGCAGCATGGTCGATTTTTCGTCGGAATGTAGCGGCAGACTATACAAATATCGCAATAATGGGAGCAGTAGTAACAGCTGCTGCAGGTGAACTGCTTGATCTGTCGATGTTTCTGAAATATGCCAGACGCCGGCTTGCATCGGTACTTGATTCTGTAAAAGCAAACGGCAGTTTTTCCGAATATAACAGCCCTACATATACCGTTGTTGTTATTGAAGAACTCGACAGACTTTCATTGCTCGTCTCCGATCCGGAATGTAATTCCATTGGCGATAAGCTGTGGTTCCATGCATGGGAAATTGTGGCAGAACATTTCCACCCTCCTACGTTGCAATGGGCTGGTCCCCACGCACGGTCATACTCTGATTTGCTCAGACCAAATACGCAGCACTGGCTCACTGCCGCCACAGGAATCGTTTTCCCGGACCAAGAGAAAGAGGAAAACGACTTGATTGTAAAACCGCGTCCGTGTCCGCCCGAACTTCAGCCACGTTTCAGAAAACTCCCGGAATCGGAGTTTACTGTTGTACGACAGTTCGCAATCGGCAAAACCGGTCCTGTGACAGGAACAACGTGGATGAGTGAAAAGTCGTGCCTGGCATCGATAAATCGCGCCTGCACGTGGGTACAGCGACGCTTTTTGGTCGGTTATCTGAAAATCCCAGCCGGAGTTGCTGTGCTCAAGCTGAGCGTTCTTCTCAATGGTCTGGAATTTCCCGGCTTCAGAGTTTTTCAGCAGCAGACGGGTTCTCGGGTTCTGTCGGCGTTTCAACCGCTTTTTGGGACAGGATATTACCATCCTACACTTGATGCCATAAGCGATGGCATAATTGATTGCGAAGATCTCCGATTCCGTTACACACTTCTGTCTCGTGATGTCCGGACAGACAGCTTGAGTGATGGACGCTTTTCACTATCTACTGAAGGATTCCATGCCGTTATCACCCCTGCAGTCAGTGCTTTTAATGGCATACCCGTTAACTGGAAACCTGTTGAGATAGATGGCGGTGTGGCAGTTGATGCAATAGTTTATTGTGGTAGCAGAAAACAGATAAACATGGCGGAAGCTACAATGCGTATTGCGACAGGGTTGGAGCTGGTGAGCAATCAGGATAAGGCACTACCTGTCCCGGTTAGTATGGAGCCTGTATCCGGCAATAAGATTCTCGCCGAGTGGGGGTCACTGTCCGTTGAAGTCCCGACAGAATCGGAACGTTTCACCTGGTAATTATCAAACCGCCGCAAGGATATTTCACACGAAAGCGCAAACCGCCGCTGCTGATGGGATGGTAATAGTTCTCGCTGCGAAAATATTTATTATTTTTTCTGCTGATAATGTATAGTATAAGAAAAACGTGAGAGCATTATCGCCGTTTGTTGTCACTATCCGGATTTTCTGAAGAATTTACACATAAGGGAAAGATACCTGTCATGATCAAAAACTATGAACAAAAAGTTTATGAAGCATTACTCGGAAAAATAATAGGAGTGTACGTAGGGCGTCCGTTTGAAGGCTGGTGGAAAGACAGTATTGAGAGGGAACTCGGCTTTATAAATGGGTATGTTCATGAAAAACTCGGAAAATCTCTCGTTGTTTCCGATGATGATATTTCCGGTACTTGCACTTTTATTCGCGCACTTGAAGATTCGGGAAAATTGGCAGATACACCGGAAGATTTTTTCGGAGATACATGGCTGAATTATATTATAGAAGAGAAATGTATCCTGTGGTGGGGCGGAAGAAGCGTTTCTTCCGAGCATACTGCGTTTCTGAATCTCAAGGAGGGAATTCCCTCACCGGCAAGCGGTTCTATTGCCGAAAATGGAAAATTGGTTGCCGAACAGATTGGAGCCCAGATTTTTATTGACGCATTCGGAATGGTCGCACCGGGAAATCCGGAACTTGCAGCAGAACTCGCCGGTCGCTCGGCATCCGTATCGCACGATGGCGAAGCCGTGTATGCAGCACAGGTAGTTGCTGCAATGGTAAGCATTGCTTTTGTTGAGCACGATATTCACAAAATAATGGACGAAGCAATAAAAATAATTCCTGCCGATTCACTTATTGCAAAGATTCACAGAGAAGTTCGTTCGTGGTCAGAAAAGGATGGTGACTGGAATAAAACTTACGATCGGATTTTCAAGAAATATGGATACAACAAATATGGCGGAGGATGCCATGTTGTGCCAAATCATGCGATTATGGTAATGGCATGGGCGTATTCTGAAAATAACTTTCACAAATCAATGGGAATAATCAATACTGCAGGATGGGATACCGACTGCAATTCGGGAAATGTCGGCAGCGTTATGGGTCTGGTGGCAGGACTTGATAAAATTTGTGCAGATTACGACTATCAATCCCCATTTGCCGATCGTATTCACATCCCGACAGCAGACGGGACAGACTCCGCCAGCGATGTTTTGAGAATCGCAATGAAAATAGCAGCGCTCGGGCGTAATATAATGGGGTGGCCCGCTCTAGATAATCCGAAACTCAATGCATGGCACCATTTTGAAATGGACAGAGCACTCCATGGCTATATGAACGATGATTCCACTTTTGAAACACGTGGAAACGCACGTGTAGCTAATAGAAAATCAAAATTTTCATCAGGAAAATCACATTCAATGGAAATCTCCTTCACAACGGGAGGTTCTGCAGTTGCCAGGGTGCTTACGCCGGTTATGATCGGACCTGGCAGTGGTGGGTACAGCAATGTGTCAACTCCGAACTTGTACAACAGCATGGCAGTTCACGTTGCAGGAAAAACCGAAGAACTTATAGCACCGGCATCTATGCGGCTGGTCGCCATGACTTCCGGGGGAGTTAAATTGCCGAATTTGGCATCAGAATGGCGACAGTTGAAATCAGGCAAAGCCTTTAAAATAAGCTGGAAGATTGAGGGGTGTGAGTCATCTTCCATATTGCAGTTTGGTTTTGAAATTGCATCCGAATCATCATCGAGCGGAATAGTGCTTATAGACAACGTCCGCTATTCGGGAAAGGCGTCAGTTTGTTTTAATACAATACCCGACAATGTTGCACAGAGGCAGGAAGGCTGGATTTCGAGTCTTGATACTATATGCGGGACGAAAGATCTGGGAGAAGAGGCAACAAAAATAGGTGTCAACAGTGATGTCGGCATTCTCGTAACAGGTACGCGCTACTGGAGCAATGCTTCGATAGAAAGCAATATTGCGCTGCTCAGCGCAAAAGCATCGGGGCTGGTATTGCGGTATCAGGGGCTCAGGAGATACTACTCTGCAGTAATATCTGATGGAATGTTAAAAATAGTTCTTAATAACCACGGAACGAAAGTGCTGGCAGAAACACCTTTCGCTTTTAAAGCCGAAAAACTGTTCAGGCTTCGAGCTGAAGTGAAGGGTAATCTGATTGCCGCCTATGTAAACAACGAAAAACTCCTGTCGGTTCGTGATGCCACACTCAAGTGCGGCGGGGCTGGTTTTACAGTGGAGCGCGGCGTCTCTTATATCAACGATATTCGAATAGAGGCAGACGCTAAAAGCGGGCTTTAATTTAACACTATGTTATCTATAAGCCGTGTCTTACCTATTTTTACGGCTATGGCTACAAGAGTGTTGGAGCGCAATGTTGAAACTGCCTCAAGTGTATCGGCATCGACTGCTTCAACGTAGTCTATTGCAGCACCGGAAACAGCGGAGATCATTTTTCTGATATCTGATATCAGGGATTCCGCTGAGGTGCTGCCGTCTGCCCATGCTTTTTCAGCCATATCAAGTGCCTGACGCAGGCATAGTGCATCCTTGCGCTCTGTCGTTGAAAGATATACGTTGCGCGAACTCATGGCAAGTCCGTCCGCCTCGCGCACAATGGGGGCGGGCACAATTTCTACGGGCATATCTAAATCGCGCACCATTCTGCGGATTATGGCAAGTTGCTGTGCATCTTTCATCCCGAAAACAGCTGCATCGGCGCGTGTTATATTAAAAAGTTTGTTGACTACGAGTAGCACTCCCTGAAAGTGAGTCGGGCGTGTTTTCCCGCACAGAACTTTTGAAAGAGACGATTCCGTGAACCCTATGCTGGCGTCGGGTTCATATATTTCGCCGGCATCAGGTATGAAAACAGCGTGAACGCCTTCTTTTTTACAGAGTTCCCTGTCAGCAGCTTCATTTCGCGGGTATGAGGCAAAGTCCTCATTCGGGGCAAATTGTGTGGGATTCACAAAAACCGATACTATAACCCTGTCAGCCTTCTGGTGGGCAATGCGTATGAGGGAGAGGTGCCCATCGTGCAGAAAACCCATTGTGGGAACGAGAGCCACGCGCAAATGTTCCGAGTGCCAGGAATCTGCCAGAGCAGACATATCTTCTTTCGTCTTGAGCAATTTCATTTGAAAACCTGCTGGTTAAAAGGATTTCACACGTTCTGCAACCTGCTCTATTATAAAATCGGGAGTTGATGCGCCGGCAGTGATGCCGACAGTTTCAACGTTTTCAAAATCAGATTCTTTCAATTCAGCAGCAGAGTCTACTACAACTGTGTCGAGCAATCCTGCTGCAATTTGTGCGAGCCGCTGCGTGTTGGCACTTGCGGAGGAACCGACGACGACAAATTTGTCACACAGGGTTGCAAGTTTTTCCAGTTCACCCTGGCGGTTGCGTGTAGCATTGCAGATAGTGTTTAAAATTGTTGCTTCAGGGAAGCGTTTCAACACTGCCTGAGTAATCTGCCGGAAAAGCTCCATCGACTGCGTTGACTGGGAAACGAGGCAGACATTGCTTATCTCGGCAGGAAGGGCTTCTACATCGTGTGGCGAGGTGATAACTCTGCCACGGTCTTTCGCAAAACCGAGCAGGCCGATTACCTCGGCATGATCGGGATCTCCGAGTATAAGCACAGTTTCTCCCTTGTCTGCGTGTTCCAGTGCCATTTGCTGGATGCGAGCTACGTCGGGGCACGTTGCATCAACAAGATTGATGGGTAGTGACTGCAACATTGCAAGGCGTTCCGGGGATATACCGTGTGCCCGAATAAGCAGGGTGGAGCCGGGGGGTAATGTGGCAGGGTCTGCACTCTGACGCACACCGTCTTCCTCCAGCATTTTCATCATATGGGCGTTGTGGATAAGAGAACCGTCGGTAAAAATTGTACATTTGGAATCATTTGCTGTTTTTCTGGCTTTTTCTACCGCACGGCGCACACCCCAGCAGAAGCCGGCTGATTTGGCGATGATTATGTTCATTAGCGACGATGTCTTAAAATGTTTTGAGCAAAAATTGTGGGTAATGCTGTATCTTTAAACCAGTAAACGGTGCCCTCAATGGTAAAGTTCTGACCTTTTAGCGTGTCGAGCTGCTGGCGGTTTCCAAGTACGTAACACACCGTTACGGGGTTGTTGTTCTGATCAAAAAGCACGAGTCGAAACGGGGTGGGATGAACTCCTGCCGGGGAAAGAGCCAGTATGCCGGCATAAGAGCCGGAGAGTGCCTGTTTTGCACCGGGTCTCAGCTTTGATGCGGGAACCGCCGCGGGACCTATCAGGGCATTCGGATTGACAGATTCGCCGGAGACCCTATCAGTTATAGGGTGGTATTTTTCAGGCTTCTCCTGAAATGGCGGGGGTTGAGGTGCAACGGCAGCATGGCCGACTTTTGCCGGTGTGTGTTCCCTATCATTGTTTTCCGATTTTTTGGGGAGAGGTACCTGTTTGGGGGATGCAAGTTTAACGTATGCATTTGTTATCCAGACGGAAGCCTCCGGGAAAGGGGCTATTTTAAGCCAATCACCCATTTTTCCGCGAACAATAACAGAATCCCCGGTGTTAAGCTCTCCGACTATATTGTAATTAAGCCCTGCACCTGCACGAATGCGTACGCTTTTGGCGTTTATTTTGTTGTTGTCGTCAACAAGCTTTGCAAAAACCCATAAATCCACATTTTCCGGCGGTGTAACCTTAACCCAGGGCTCATCAACACTTCCCTGCAAAACGAGTTGCTCCGGTTCAGAAACTTGCCCAACCACCTCAGCTTCCGGGCTGGGGGCAGCGCGCATGTTTATGCGTGTTCCTTTTACGGTGACGAGTTGCGTTTGGCTTGCAGCACTCAATCCCGCAGAAATGAGAAAAACCAGTATGCTTTCATAAAAAATTGTTTTTTTCATAGCACTGTTGCTAACGCTTTTTTATTAACGAAACAAGCACCGCCGGACTTGCGCATACGTATCCGATCAGTGCTTGCTATTAAATTACTATACGCCAAATCTTGCGCTTATTCGTCAGGTTTTGTTTTAGGCAAACCGCTGGCAGGAACGTTTTCTTTTGTGATAATACCACGCTTGAGCATGAGATCTATGCGTTCAAACCGCTTCAGAACGTTCCGACGAACTTTTATTTTACTGGAGCCTTTAAGGCTGCTATGCTGACTCATTTTTACACCTGTTGATAATAAACTATTCTTTTTTCTTTGAAGACGGGGAGAAAGTATCAAAAAAAGTCGTTGGAGTCAACAAAGGTTTTTTCATATTTCGGTTTGACTTTGTCATTTTTTCTGATTATTATGTATGCGTTATTAAATGAGTAGTCGCAGAAGGACGTGTTTGTTGCACGGTCAGGAATTCGGCAGGGGTATCAGGTTATTTTGGAGAACACTTTATTATGAGCTTAAGATTTCGCTTCATGGCAGCTGCATCTGCAGCATTTGCGTCTTGCGCTGTTGTTGCTTGGGCTTCTTTCTTTGAGCCGCTATTTACTGTCACTGATGTGGTGGGCGATGCGGTAATTTATAAACCGGGTTCCTCGACGCCTGAAACAGTTGTTGAGAATCATGCATATCCGTATGGTTCGCGTATTATCCTTTCAGAACATGAGACAAAGACAAAAACCCGGAAAGATGTCTTGGTACGCAGTCCGGAGGTTTCTTTCTCTCTGTCACGTGACCACATGTTCAAGATTGCCCCCGGAACGGAAGTGACTGTATCCCACGGTGATGATGGGGACATGGACAAAAAGGTGCTGAATGTGATTTAAGGGAAGCTGGCTTCGTTTGTCACTATAAGCACAGTAAAAACAGGTGGCGAGATAGATACTCTCACGGAAACCTTGCAGGAAGCTCTTGTTGTGAGAACGCCACTTGCAGATTGCAGGCGTTTGATCCAGCGAACTGAAGTTGGTGTGCAACGTGAAGGTGACAACTATAAGTGTGTGATATCTTCTTCGGACGGCACCATGGAAGTGATAATGCCTCAATTCCGTGTGGAGGAGACACGCCGGAAATCTTCGATGGAAATTTTTGGTAACAAAGATTTTACACGTGTTACACGCCTGGCAGGGGACTTCGAGGGCAAGGTGGCACGCGGCTCTGATCCTGATCAGGTAGTAGAGTTCAAGACAAGGAGTGTACTTAAAATCTGGCGCTCCTACGCCCGGCTCGGTGGCAAAATGGCTGTTGCTGTTATGCTTTCCCATCCGGATGGAACTCTCACCTCCTACGCTTTTCTGGACGGAGAACCTGCTGTGGTAGATTCTGCTGTAAGCTCGGTGCGTCCCGATTTTACAGATAAAGAGTCTGATGATGATGGTCTTGAAGGGGTATTCATTGAAGGAGATGATTTTTCCACCGGCGACTCCTTTTTTGACACCTCAACTGGCGAAGATACCGACGTTGAGCCGGTTGATTTTGGTTTTGGAAACTTCGGATTCTGATAATCGGGTTGTATAATTAAAATATTTAGCGTCACAAGCCTAACGGAGTAATAATGAAAAAGAAAGTGTTTGCAATTTTGTTGTGCGCAGCCTGTATCCTGGTTGTGTATAATGGTGTTGGAGCTGGAAATGACACTGTCACGGATGAGGCTTCTGAAATAGTTGCCAGGCGACAATACATTCAGCTTGCGGAATTACTTGCCGCAAACAGCGGTGATATGGAAAAAGCCGAAGCCGTTGCAACTAAAACAACGAAAGAAGTTGTTGCGAAAGGTGGAACTTTTCTTGAAAAGCAACGACTTGTTTCTGAGACTGTTGCCGCCTTGATGGCAGGAGTTGCAGATTGGAATGACACCGATCGGTTGGTCATTGCAAAAGCCATAGTCAAGGAGGCGCTCAATGCGGCTTCAGAAGAGCCGGTTGCTGCTATTGGTATCGTGAAACATGCCATAGCTGCCATGTCGCTTATAGAGGAGGAAAATATAATTCTCGTATCTCTGATTGACTCACTTTCCGGTGAGTTGCAGAACTATGCCAATATTGCCGGTCAAAATCCGTCAGTTATCTTGGGAGGCTCTTTCGCATGGCAACTTAAGGATTTATATAAAGCAGTCAGGGCAGCGTTGGGTGAGAGGATTGTTGAGCCGGATGGCGGTGTTGTTATAACGATGGTTTCAACCACCACCACTACAACTACATCAACTACTACCACTACAACTACTATTTGCGGCACAGGCGTTGCAGGGATGTCCGAGCTTGAGGTGGTCATACCTCCGACTCGCCCCAGACCTCCGCGCAGACCTGTTCCAACAACAAAACCCTCTCCAACCCCTGTGGGGATGAGGTAGCGGTATTTGAAATCATAAAGGCATCCTGTAATTTTTGTTCATTCAAGTATCAGGATGTCTTTTGTGTTTTATGGCACTAGTTGGTGTTAGTGTCACCAGTTTATTATTCATCAGTAAAATAAGGATTTATCCGTGTTTATAATAAAGTTCAATAAAATGATCCGCAACAAATGGGTTTGGGGATTTTTTGCAGGTATTGTCGCTTTAGCTTTTGTTTTCGGAGATTTTTTCTCGTCTTCATCGAAAAAAGATGAGGTGCCGTCCGACTCTCTTGACGGAGAAGCAGTTTCACAGCAGGAGTATTTTATTGTTTCTCAAATAGTGGCTTTTGAAACAAGAAATACGGGCGCTTCGTTTGACAATACAGAGCGTGAAGTATGGAGAAGACTCGCCGCTCTCAAGGCTGCCGATGAAATAGGTCTTAAAGTCCGTGACGAGGAGCTGGCACGCATTATTCACGCCGATCCGTCCTTTGCCGACCAGAGTGGAACATTTAATCCTGAAATTTATAATACGGTTTTGCGTCACCTTGGCATAACCAGTACTTATTACGATCAAATGGTCAGAAGAAGCGTTTTGATCCGACGCCTCGAACATATAATAAGTTCAGCTGCCTGGATTTCACCGGCGTCTGCAGATGAAGTGGCGAGAGGTTATACTGATTCATTTAACTTGAATACTGCCATAATTTCCAATGCTTACAATATTGCAGAAATGGAAGTTTCAGATGAGGACGTGAAAGCTTTTTATAATAAAAATCAAAATTTATATTCTGTTCCTGATACACTGCAAGTAGTTTATACTGTATTTAAGGCAGCCGATTTTGTGGAGTTTGTAGAAGTGTCGGAAGAAGAAGTTCTTGACTACTACGATGCCAATGAAAGGCTTTTTGTAGTTGCAGGTACAAACGGTGTGGAGCAGGTTCGTCCGCTGGAAGATGTGAGGGGCGATATCGAGTCGGATTTGGCTATGGAAACAGCCAAGATAGAGGCGTATAGAGCTGCGGCTGATTTCTCGGATGTTTTCTATACAAATAGAAATGAATCGCTCACTTTCGAAGGAGCTGCCGCCCATTTCGGCTATCAGGTACTTACAAGCAGGTTGTTTACAGCCACGTCATCTCCTGTTTCTGTAGAAGGATCACCGGCTTTTGTAGAAGCTGCATTTGCCTTAAATCCGGAATCTGCTGCAACGAGATTCAGTGATGCTGTAGACGGTGGCAGGGAATCTTATGTTCTGGGATTTTATACAAATCATTTAGCGCATATTAAACCGTTTGAAGATGTTGAAAATCTTGCGGCGGCAGCAGCTCGTTCGGAGGCGGCACAAGTAGCTTTTTCATCAGATATAGAAAAAACCATGGAGGGAATGGTTAGGGGTTTAGAAGAAAACAAGAGTTTCGAAGATCTTGTTTCCGAGCTTGGACTTATTTCTCATACAAATTTTGTTTTTACAGCCAGCGATGCTTTTGGAGAAAATTCTTTTCCGGGAGCACAGGAACTTGCACAAATGCTCAGGGGCATGAGTTCAGGCGAACTGTCAAAAAATCCTGTTCAGGTTCCACAGGGGGCTATGTTTTTTCAGGTACTCGAACGCACCAGCGGTGATCCCATGATGTATACTTCCATTAAGCAGCAGAGTACAAGCGGTATGTATAATGATATGGTAATGCTGACATGGGAAGAGTGGCTTGAGGATAATCTGATCAAGCGTAACCCAGTTACCCGATTCCCTATAACCGTTGATTCCAGCTCAGTATTTGAGGACGAATACGCAGAGTAGACAGCCATTCTATTTTTTTTAAGGGAATATCCAATTGTAACGTGTCTGTAATCCGGTGTGCGGCATGTTGCGTAGATAGTGATTAGTGGGTAGTTTTCAAGAAAACTGACGACTGCCCGGCTTGCCGGACTGACGCAGTCCAATAATTGCCGCCGCTTTAAGGGTTTGAGTAGCCTTGGGCAAAACACTTCCCAATTGTCGCTTAAACATGAGGAAGTTATACAATTTGCGATTTGATTTGTAAAATTGTATTTTTAATATTTTATGATTGAAATACCCTCATGAGCCGTATTTCAGGGAAAAGTGACTGAAATTACCGGTGTCTTCTCATATTTGAGAAAAGCTCACGGTTTATCTCAATATAGCGAACAGGGGCGATAAACCTTGATTTCAGCAGTATACGTTTGTTTGCAAAAATGGAAAAATGTAATTTTTCCCTGACACATTTCGGTGGCATGGATATTGCTGAAAAGAAGGGTAAGCAATGTTATGGATTTCAGTCAAATATGATGTTTATTGCGATTGAGTTGATAGTTTGAATACAAGAGAATTTATTGGAGAAAAATATGAGTACATATACAAAAGCGTCTTTGGTACGAGAGATAGCGAGAGAAGTAGGCATAAGGCAAAAGGATGTGCGGGCAATGCTGGATTCGCTTAGCACTATTGTGTGTCGCGAAGCGCGTAAAGGGGGAGGCGTGTCTGTCCCGGGCATTTGCCGCGTTGATACGATTATGCGAAAACCGCGCAAAATGCGTAACCCTTATACCGGTCAGGAGATTTTGATTTCTGCCCACAATGCAGCCAGGGTACGCCTGATAAAAAGTGCAAAAGAGGCGATATCACCTGCATCAGAGCGAACTGTAACCACCCTGGAAGAGAAGGAAGAGCCAAAACCCCCACGTTCTGAAAGCG
>JAAZFF010000014.1 GCA_012511845.1 Lentisphaerota bacterium | reverse complement strand
TCACAAGCGAGAAGCTCATCGTGTCGCTGAATCACTCTGAGATCAAGGTGACTGAGGCACGTTTCGACCGGGAGACAAAAGCATTCTATCTCCAGGTAGGGAGTGAGCTTGTAGACCCACATGATATCTCCATCTTTACTCCCCGTTTCGATCACCTGAATAAAACCGTCTCCTTCGAAGCGGAAGTGGAAGGAAAATTGCCACAGGCAATACTTCAACAATTTGAATTCCAATATGGATCCGATACGAAAATCAACTTGTCGGCGGAGATCTCCGATTACAGCGATTTCGACAACAGCGATCTGCAAGCCAATATCCGGCAGCTGACTGTTTCACAGGAAGATCTGCGGGATTTTATCAGAATAGGCCCCCCACTTTTTGAGTCACCTGTTCAGCTTTGGAGCCTGGGCGACATCAGTCTGCAGATGCAGGCAAGAGGTAAACTGCGTAACTTCCGGTACAACGGTGATGTGCGTACTGAACAGGGTGATATAACGCTAAGCGGTATCGGACGGATAAGAAACATGTTTCAACAGATGGAATTCGAAGGACCAGTGTATGCCGAAAATATGCAGGTGGCCCAGATCATTGGAGAAGGACCTGGTGTAGGCAATGCCACCCTGCGTGCCAATGCAAAGGTGCTTATCAAAAAAGACGCAGGGGTTACGGTTACATCCGACGGAAGTGTTGAGTCATTGATTTACAAGGGTTACTATTATCACGATCTGAGTTACAACGGTACCTACAGTGGCAACAACGTCACTGTGAATATCCAAAGTAATACCGAAAGAAGCAGGATGGATCTCAACGGCGATGTGACCTTTGGAGAAGGAATGCGCTTTATCGTGAACGGAAATATTGACAGGCTTGAGCTGAAACCTTTCCTGATGATGGCAGACTGGAAGAATCCTTACATCAGCTTACAGATCGACGGAGATGTGGCTGGTGCCACCATCGACGAGATGACCGGTACGCTGGTGGTAGACAACGTGTCGTTGGTTGACAGCAACTTTATTTATAATCCCGGTGCCATCTATCTGCAAGCGCTCGCAGACTCTGTGGGGAGGGGGAAAAAGCTGCAACTGATGTCTTCATTCCTCGAGGCGGAGATGCAGGGCGATTATTATTTTTCTACACTTGGCAAGGAAATAAAGCAAGCGTTGCATCCGCACCTCCCTTCGGTCATCAACCTGCCTCAAAAATCTGAACACGAAAAGGGGATCAATAACTTCCAATTCAATGTCTTGTTAAAAAATACGGAAGATATTTCATATGCTTTCTCGTTGCCGTTTTACAATGTGGAACAGGCTACCATAGCCGGCAGGGTGCAAATGACAGACAACGGCTTTATTCAGCTGAATGCGCATGTTCCCCGGCTGATGGTCGGCAACAGCGACCTGCGCGAAACAAAAGCAGATCTGCAAAGCGCGCTTTCGTCCGACATGAAAGTCAATGTAAATACCTATCTGGTACAAAATAACGGATTTGTCAATGCCCGTCTGCAGAGCGTTGCCACCGACGACTCATTGAGAAATGTACTATCCTACGATTTGAGGCAGAGCAGCACAAATTCAACCGGAGAGATCATACTCACAGCCGGATTCCAACGTGATGCCGATGCAAATCTCGCAGCAGATATACGCGTTCACCCCACCACCATCCTGTTCAACAACAAGCAGGTGAAATTCAATGATGCCACCATTGCTTACCGCAAAGATCACATCGCCATCAACAATTTCGGCCTACGCGAACAAGACATGCTCCTCCTCGGGATCGATGGGGTTGCTTCGAAAAGCGAAGCGGACAATGTCCGGATTTATTTCAACAATACAGAACTGGAAAATATTCTTTCGGCCTTCAACGTGTCAAACCTTGCCGGTTCCATTAACGGGGACATATATATAAGGCAGGCTCTCGATAATCCGTTGATACGCACCGAGGATCTGCGCATTGAAAACATTACAGTGAACAACGACAGCATTGGTACGCTGAAGTTAGAGGGGAACTGGGATAATCTCTATTCAGGCCTGGATCTGAACGCCTATCTCACCCACAAGGGCGTACGCAATTTAGACATTCAGGGATTTATCCCTACTGGCGACAACAGCCTCCACCCACTGGATGTAAAATTTAAAATAGAAGAATTTAACCTGAATGCGCTTCAGCCGCTTACTGTCGACGTCTTCAGTGAACTCTCCGGAAAATTAAACTCCAACATTCGCATCACCGGTAAGCTCTCTGAGCCCGTGACCGAAGGGTGGCTGGGTATTGATAATGGAGTGATGAAGGTGGCTTACACCAACGTCACTTACTACGTATCGGACACCATCGAAGTAAATAGGGACAACGTGGGATTG
>JAAZFF010000162.1 GCA_012511845.1 Lentisphaerota bacterium | reverse complement strand
TTTACGTAAATGATGCAAACATCGTGATTCATGGCTGTGCGAGGTTCTATCGCGAAAAATAAAAAGGCGTTATGGGTTGATAAACGGGTGCGGAGAATGTTACTGATGTAGAGGCTGAAGCTGTCCCAGTTCTTTTTCCCTTTATCAACAATGGCGTATTCGTGTTCGATTCCGCGCACTGTGCCATCGTCACGCACTCCGATGAGCAGAGTGCCGCCGGCAAAACTGTTCATGAACCCGGCAACTGAACGCGTCACTGCGCTTGTGCCTGAAAGATCCTGACGATCCCTGTTGACCACCGATTCTTTGAACTCAACGTCCTGAGATTCCCCGCCTGCAATCAATGCCATAAGTTCAGGGTCGGAAGCAAAACGCGTATATTCGCTTAATCCCTTGTTTGTGAACGGTTCACCGGGGGTGCTCAGAAGTTTGAAAATCGGATATGGGTCTTCATCCCGGTCGAGTGCCAGATGGATGAATGTCAGCTCTCGCGCAAGTCTTGCCACATATCTTTGAAGAGACGCCTCAGACGCTTCCTGAAGTTTCTCTTCGTAGTACTTGTAAGCCCTCAGAACAGGGCAGGCAGGAGATGGTGCTGATTCTTCGTTAACTAAAGATTCGAATGTCGGCCGATTTTTTTTCGGCACTATATTTTTGAAATGATGTGCTTCGTGACTTTTCGAGTTGATAAAGAAGTTCTCCGTGATTTTGGAGGCACTGTCTTTATTAACGGCTTTCAATGCATCACGTAAAGCAAGGAGCAGTATAAGGACGGTCATCAGGCGCTGTGTTCCGTCGATGAGCAGAGATTTGCTACAGCCGTGGGGTGATTTGCCCAAATCCATGGAAACGATCGAGCCCTGATATGCAAGTGACGCATCGTTTCTCACTACAGCATCGAAAACACGCGCGCACGCTCCACGTATCCAACTGTACGGTCTCTGGAATGAAGGCGATACAAACTGGCAGTTTCCGGAAAAAAAGTTTTCCGGTGATGTTTCACTTGCTCGCATGTTTCACTGCTGTTTTTCTACTTCGATATTTAATGATAATTTCTATATATGATTATATTCTTAAACTCCAAGAGCGAAAATGGAATAAATGCCCTGCATCCCTTTTGCGTATGACTCAACAATTTCGTTCCCGGTTTCGGATTCGGGATCGCACGCTGCAAGTGCCTTGCCTATGTACAGCTCCCTCAACTGGGAATTGCGCACCGTAGTATCGTTGTAATCGGGACGATTGGATGCCAGCGCATCGTGCATGGTTACAATCGCATGACCTCTTGCATCCGGTTCGCTCAAAAGTTTTTCCAGAAGCGGTGCGGCTTCCGGTACTGGTTTCCTGATCAGGGCAAGCATTACAGCGCGAATATGTGAAAACTCTGTTTCGAAAGATAATGTCTTCAGTTTTGTGAGTGTAGACTCCTTATCACCGCCTATGCATGACAGCGCTATAATCATTGCATCAAGTTTGCTTACTGAAAATCCGAACTGTCCCATTCCGGTGTAGTTCCATCCCTCATCCCAGGTGGAGTTCATGATCGTGTCTTTAAGCAGCTGACTTCCGGAATCATCTCCTAGGAATGCCAGTATCGTTGCTGATTCGACATCGTCAGGATCTCTTTCCAGTTTTGATTTAAGCTCAATCTTTGCTGCATCGGGATCTATAAATACATTGGAAATGTAGCGGAAATCGTCATCTTCTATATACGTGCACGGCTCATCCTTTTCCTCAAGAGTGCGTTGCGGCAGGATATCTTCTGCCACGAGCTTTCGTTGCAGTTCTCTGACGTTTATCGAACGAATAGGTGTTTTACCCTTTACTGCCATTGCTGCGGCAAGACCTGCTGCGTATCCCTGATTCTGAACATCGGGCTGCATACGAATCAGCGGCAGGCAATCTCTATGTGCGCTGACGCCCAATCCTGTAACAAGAATATTTTCGAAACCTCGCGGCAGCAGGGCACGCAGTGGAACGTTTGCAAAGCGTGAATCACGTGCCGTAGGCTTAATCATGAACATGGGGTGTATGATAAAACCGTGCGTATCAAAATTGCTCATGGCGATATTAATCGTGTCGGAGTACACCCTGTTTGCAAAAAAGTCGTAAGGCTGTAGCACTATATCGCCCCTTACCCTGCGTCTTTCACGGGTGTTCAATATGGTTGATATGTCAAAGCTGTCCGTGTATTTTCCGCGTGCTGTAACATATGCACGTGTGGCATCCACGATGTCTGAATCCATTATGAAGGTAAAGTCTGTATTGGTACAGTTGCGCCCGAGCACAACAGGAGAGAGACCTGCCCCCTGCACAGCAGGCTCCTCTACGAGGTCTGACATGATTTCCGCCCCTGCAGCAGCGGCAAAATCGCAATTTCCTGTAGAGTCGATAACGAATTCTGAGGCAATAATTCCTGCACCGAACGGATTGACTACGAGAGCACCGCGTGCCGTGTTGCCATCCATTACCGCGGCTGCAGTCATAGTTTCAAATAGCATTATAGCGCCTTTTTCAGTAGCTCTTTCCAGGAACCATTCGTTTTTCCAAACGACATTCATTGTTCCTTTTTCAATATCAAAATCAGGATTTTCACCCATGCTGTTTATGCCGAGATCAACTTCTCTCGTAAAACCGACACGGTTGCCGTAGTAATAAACACCGATGCGTCCTGTAAGCATTATGCCTCCGAGTGATGCAAGATTTTCAGCGCAGATCGTGCGCATGTTACGGCGTGCTGCGCCTATTGCTGCGGGTGCTCCACCCGTTCCGCCGCCTGCCACAAAAACATCACAGTCAGTAATTGTATCGAAGGAATTCAGATCAAACGGAATAGTAGGATAATCGGCAAACCGGAAATACTGATCTTTTCTTACAACATCAAATGACGGAGATTTCGTTGAAGGTTTTTCTCCAAACGACGCGGGAACCGGCATTTCCATGCCCCCTGCCAAGTCGGCGATTTCTTTCACTGTTGCCCGGTCAGCCAGAAAAACGGGAGTAGAAGCTGATGGTACATAAGAGTCGATTATTCCATCATCAAGATCGACAGCAAATTCGTGAGCATATGCAACGGCGTCGGGCACCCATGTCTTTTTACGAATTTCCGTGTTTGCTTCCGCGAAATCAAACATCGAATTGCCTTTAAATTCCCAGTCCATTTCCGTCCGGTAAGCAGAGTATTCACGATTTTCGCTTTTTATCGTATTGGGAAGTTTCGTCACGCCCAAGGAGGGATTGTCTGTTGGCGCACCGCCTATTGAGACGAGGCTCATCTTGTATGTGCCGGGTTTGAAAGTCTTTGTCTGTATTTCGGCAGAGCGTGCGAAAGTCTGGCGCTCTGTAGCGTCGATAACAACCTTTGCAGCTATGGCATGAAAACCGCTCCTGCTTGCAAAAAGTGTGCCTGAAATCTTCCCGTCGGAAGAGTACATAGGTCTTATTGGACGCAGTTGGAAAAGGAAATCAATGCCTGCATCAATAATGGCCCGATCAAGGCGTCCTTTAATGTCGATTGGGAGGAGCATCTGGTCGGTGCCGAGCAGGGTTTTGTATTCATCAGATTTTTTACTTTGAAGATTCAGCTTGGCACAGATATCTTCACCAAAGTAAGAGTAAGGTGTGGCTATAAATACAGAAAGCCCGGATTTTTTCAATTCAAGTCCGAGTGATACGGCTTTTAGTGTGCCACCAATAATCAGTACGTCGTTAGTTGAAATAACAGGAACATTGATTTTCATATCGTTAACTGGTTAAATAATTGTTGGTAATAACTTGGAAAATGTGCATTGTATTATATGCTTGCAGGAGGAATTTTGGAAGCAAAACAAATTTGTGTGCAGAAAATCGGAAAAAATGGCAGGTGGCTGCTGGGCACTGGGACTGCGAGGCTCCGTACTCGCATTACGCCTGCTGAGCAAGGTAGGGCGTGTTTCTCAGCAAACCGCCGTTGCTGATGAGTGGTTAATGGGGGCTTGCTTGACGTGCTTGCGTGATGGCTGTGTGGCAGGGGGGCTGAGGAGCAGGTGAGCGAAGGTGGATCGCTGAGGTGGCGCGGAGGTGGGTGGTGTGGCGTTGCCACATTGCGCTGGTTGCGGACAGACCCGGCAAGCCGTGCCAGTGAGTAGTGTGCAGTGGGCAGTGGGCAGTTTTCTCATACACCGCAGATATCTCACGTAGAGACGCAGAGCTGAGGATGTGTAAACAATCTGTAGCACAGACATTCCTGTCTGCTCCCGCCTGCTTAGAAACTGATCACTGCACACTGCCTACTGATTGCTACCCGAAGGACCTGGCGCCCCGCTTGCGTCATGACTGCCACGGCGGTTTTGGAAAAACGCGCCCTACCTTCGCTGCTCAACGGACGGCGGCAAGCCGCCTCTACGCCGCATCTCCGCATTTGCCCCTCCTAACGCCGACACCCTCGGCGGTTCGCACACGCTTGCTTGCTGCGAATCACGGTGGGGTGGAATCGGGATCGCTATCGGGATCGCCCTGGACTTGGGA
>JAAZFF010000161.1 GCA_012511845.1 Lentisphaerota bacterium | reverse complement strand
TATCCAGTCAACTGCTGTCCGTGTCCGGAGCAGAAACGACTTGTTGCAGACTCTGCCACGCTGACCTCCCTTCCATACGGTCTAATGCTCTGGAGCGATGCCTGCAAGAGCAATGCCTTTACCGGTACAATCAGTGCAGGAGAGGCTATATACATTGAGGGACTTTCCGTAACAGTGGATAGTGGACAGTGGGCAGTTTTTTCTTTTGACTATTATGACAGTGAATATCTTTAAAAGATCTAGTGTTCAGTCGAACCCAGCAGTCGTGATAGTGCTGTTGAGAGACTATCCACTGCCCACTGACCACTACCCACTGTCGCAATCATTATTGCTGTACTCAGACAATAATGATGGCGACTTGGCTTTCCGTGTGTGGCGGAGTCCGAACCCTGCCGCAAATGAAATGTCTATGCTGGTCGCCGGTCAGACTGCCACCAACGGTATAGGCGGAGTGTCATGGAACACCAGTTCGACTGCCCATGTTTATCTGCAAGCAATGGCGCCAGGCACTGCCACGCTTGTTTACTCCTTTTATGGAACAGGTGAAGCCGAGGGTATAGTCAGCCGTGCTTCTATGAAGCTGACGGCGGTTTCAGTACAAATCAAAACCCATGGCACTGATATTACGGATACAACGATCGATGTCAATGTTGGAGAAAGGATTGTTTTGGAGGCTGTTATTTCACCGTCCGAATTTCCAATGACTGGTGAGTGGGAGATATCCGGCAGTGAGGCACAGCCGTACAAGGTTGTTGGAGACTACATACAGAACGTATTGTCTGGGGATGTGGATTACATCTATTCTTCCTTTTCAACAAATGTAGCCTTCTACTGGATTGACAGTATGTCGAATGCTACAGCCACTTATCGATTGATTTATGATGACTGGAAAACGGTTTGCAAGGCTGCGGCATCATTTACAGTCCACAAACCGTTAAGCATATTCGAGAGCATGCTTACTAGTGTGTCACCTGCTGTAGGAGTGCGGGAAGATGGCTTTGGACAAGAACATGATGTATATCTAGAGTTCGGAACAATTCACGGAGATTTTGGGATTGTTTGGACAAACACGGTAACCACTTGGTGCAATGGGGGCGGAGAGTTGAAGCTTGTCCAGCTAATTAACAGTTCATTATCTGTAATTGGTGAGACACATCAGTTTGAATTTTCAACACTAGACTATGTTCTTGATTCTACAGATGGCTCGAATGTAGCATATTTCAACGCGATTTTTCCAATAGCAGGTGGCGAGACAAAATCTCTTCAGTACTTCACTCCTGGTGTTGGTTGGGGGAACCTATCAGACACTCCTGCTGTAAGGCTGGGAGGGCTGGATAGCGTTCTTGCATTCGTGACATCGATAACAACACCTGCTGCTTTGACGATCAAACGATGTGATACGTTTAAGTCATATCTCATGTATCGCCCAGCCGGTTTAGAAAGCATTTGGATTACTCTTCGCAAAATGAAGTGGAACTGGGAAGGCGAAGCGACCAGAAACTCAACTAATGATCAGTGGGAACTAGTTCCGGGGAGCGGAGACAGTCCGATTTCGGCTCCGCACGGATTCGAGACTTTCGAACTGCCTATCTGGAGCAGCAACTTCCACAGGATGATTGAGACCAATACGGTTGCAATTCCATTGGCTCCATAGCGTGTATGAGGAATATTATTATGAAAAACCAATTACTAACTGTTTTAATATTTACTGGGATATTTTTATATGCCAGAAATAGTCGAGCCTCGATTCTTGAGGTGAGAGTGGATGGCGAACTAAAATATGGTGGCAGTGTGCCTGTTACTCTATGCATAACGAACTCAACTCCTGACAATATTGTAGTTCCATATGAAGGAGTCTTTTCGGTTTTTTCAATATCAGTGAAAAACAGCGATGGCGTGGATGCGATGTTGACAGCATTGGGAAGACATAAGCTATTCATTGCGTCCTTGGCACATGATCGCAGAATTCGAGTGATTAAGCCCGGCGGTGAATTTAGCATATTCATATACCTGAACATGCTGTATGATATAAGCTTGCCGGACACCTATATCATGAAAGTTGAAACATCATATAGCGTGGAAGATGATAAGAAGTTAAAGATCGTAAAAAAAGCTAGTGAAAGTCTCAAGATCGACTATCGGGAACGCAGAGAAACCAGTACCGCAAAATGACCTGGAGTTGCACTTGGCTTTTAGCGTTATAAGATTTACTCATTTGAGTTCGTGCAGACTTTCAGCGAAACATATTGAATCATTCTATTATGCTGCCAATCGTTTGCTGCATCCCTACTGGCGCGGCTACGAGGCATGCACCCTGGCAGCCAACTGGCACCAACTATTTACTGATACAACCGTCTTCCAAGATGATGACCGTAGCGCTTTGACCTGGAGTAGCCGGTTTTCTGCAGCCGCACCTGTCCTCTACAACTTCTGGTCATCGGGTGATGAGGTGCTGGAAATCGCTACATACGGTGCGCCGACGGTAGCGGAACTCATCTGGAGTGTCGTCAACCCATGGAGCGATGGCGACCCACGCCAATACACCTGGCACAAGCAAGAACTTTATAAGGGGCGTAATCTGATCTACGGCACGGGCTGGGCTGGATGGGGGTTCGCACATCCATTAATACAAACTGCTGAAGGAGCAAATTTGTCAACAGACGAGACCTTGCGACAGTATCCGATTTTCG
>JAAZFF010000160.1 GCA_012511845.1 Lentisphaerota bacterium | reverse complement strand
GCTTTACACGACCCTGCACTATCGAGCCGTTGATTGATTTGACGGGTGTCTGTCCTGTTGATTTCTTGATTTGTGTCTCCTGAAACGCTGAATATATAATTTTTTATTTCAAAGGTTATTAGGAATTAAACTACGGATTCAACGATAATATTATATGCAGTAACTTGGAACATCGTAGAACACGTGTTCTTCTGCTGTCAATCAAATTTTTATATCCGATTCCTGTCCGTAAAATTACCGCTCTTGTATAACCGGTTTCAGGCGCCTTGCCGCTTCCAGCAAAAGCTCCTCAGTTGTATCCCAGTCGATACATGCATCAGTGATTGACATCCCGGGTTGAAGCCTGGATATATCTGAGGGGATTGCCTGGTTGCCGCTTTCAAGAAAACTTTCCAACATGAAGCCGCAAATAGATTTATTTCCGTTTTCTATCTGCAAAATTATATCGCGTAAAACAATTGGCTCACGGCCGGCATCCTTGCGCGAGTTGCCATGGCTGCAGTCGACAACAATTCGTAATGGCAGACCTGCCTTCTCCAGAGCCTCTTCGCATTCAGCAATGCTTACTGCGTCATAGTTAGGTCGCCTGCCTCCACGCAACACAACATGGGCGTGCCGATTACCTGATGTGCTGAACACAGCGGGCAAGCCATCGTAGGTAACACCTAGAAAATGATGCTCTCCCGATGCTGATTTAATGCCGTTAATAGCTGCATCAAGCGAGCCGTCAGTGGCATTTTTGAATCCGATGGGAGTTGACATTCCGCTTGCAATTTCCCTGTGAGTTTGAGATTCAGAAGTTCTGGCACCTATTGCCGACCATGAAACAAGATCCCCTATGTATTGCGGTGTGAGTGGGTCAAGGATTTCTGTTGCCGTTGCCAAGCCCATCTCTGCAAAGTTAAGCAATAAAGAACGCGCCATACTTAACCCTTCTTCCATTTTAAAGGTGTCGTCAAGGAAAGGATCATTAATGAAACCTTTCCAGCCCCTGACTGAACGCGGCTTCTCAAAATATACACGCATCACCACAAATAATGAGTCGGAAACAGCTTCAGCTACTTTTTTAAGGCGTTTAGCGTACTCGTTTGCATCGTTCACGTTGTGAATAGAGCACGGTCCGACAATTGCAAGCAGACGTTTTTCCTTGCCGTCGATGATATTTTCGATAGTGCTACGTCCGTCCTGAATTGTCTTTACTGTTGTATCTGTTTGCGGAAACTTTGCGCGTAATTCCTTGGGTGAAATCAGTGCTGTAACAGACTTGATGTTAATATTTTCCAGTGTTGGGATTTTCATTTTCTACTCCTCGCACCTGAAGTGTCACACCTTATTAATAAAAAAAGACGGCGTCCCACTTCCAGGCGCCATCGGTTTTACTTCGTTAAATTATGCAGTTTACTGCTGTCATACAGGACAACGAAAGATGCCGTACACGCCCATACTCCGGACACGGTATCGCCAAAACATAAACTGATAATAAGATTTTTTCATTATATATTGCCCTGTCAGACATACAAACTACTTTATCCGTCAGAAAAAGTCAATATGCCATTTTGTTAAATCAGGATCGAGGTCGCAATATCACATTTACACAGCGGGGCTGCGACTTTTCAGTCTGTCTATTAGTTCGTCTATATATAGCTTCAGATATTCCGGAGCCACTGCTGACACATGCGGATACAGGAAAGCATTGCGCGCGCGTCTCAGGGCACTTTCTGCCGGAAGAGGTTCCTCCTCGAATACATCTAAAAATGCACCTCCAAGCGTTCCCGATTCCAATGCTTCTGCCAAAGCTTCTTCATCGACAACACTTCCGCGCCCGATATTGTGCAGATATGCTCCGTGAGGCAGTAAAGAGAGCCTTCTCCTGTCGAGCATTTTGTATGTATCTTCTCCTGAGGGCAGTATGCAAAGAAGGTGTTCTGCTTCCGGGAGAACTGAGTCGAGCTTATCCACACCAACTACACGATCACCCTCCCCGAACCACTCCGGATTGCACTCAGGAGGATTACGTCGTACACCGGTAATTTTTGCACCAAAGCCTTTTAACAGCCTTCCGGCATGTTGACCTATGGCACCGAAACCTAAAATAACTATATGAGAGTTTTTAATAGTTCGGATTTGGCGGGAAAATATTTCTCGAGGCCATGCTTCGCCACCGGAAGTCATACTGGAAGCATTGCGCACTATGCCTCGTGCAGCACCCAGAATCATGGCAACGGCAGTTTCACCCATGATTTTTCCGTGGAAAGATCCGTACATTATTTCGACATTTTCAGGGGGAATAACTTTGAAGTAATCTCTTCCTGCAGCCGGGGTGCTCACTATGCGCAGATTTTTGGCAACATCGAACCATTCCTGCTTAAAACGCCAAACAAGAGCGATTTCAGCATCTGGCAGCTCTCTTAGAAAAGTTGATTCGTCCTCACATAATCGCACGGAAGTGCCGGGAAAAGCTTTTTCCAGCCGAGAAGCATTTTCGCTTGCAAGCGAAAATTCTTCGATATGCTTATGTTTTAAAAATGCAACAATTTTCATTTAGATCGCATTGCCTACCTTTCGTGCACGCACGGGCTTATCCAGGTTTACTCCTAATTTGAGACCTGTTGCTACTAATATATTCCACCCTGCCAACAGTGCCAGATAGTTGCTGTATCCTTCGAGCAGCGGTACTTTTACGGTACTGAATGGAGTGTCGCCGGAAGAGATGCAAAGCACTTCAGCGCCTACATTTTTAACGAAGATTTCGTCCATTTTGGCAAATTCTGTCTCGTATGGCTCTACAAAAATTACCACGTCATCTGACGTCATTATTTCTTCGTATCCATGAAGGACTATTGTGCCATCAAGATACATTGATGGTTTCCGCATTATCTCAGTAGCTTTCAATGCCAATTCTTCAGCTACTCCATTGTTGCGTCCGGCTATGAAAACCATTCTTGCCGCGGCAAGGCGTTCAACCAATGTCTCGTCCAAATCTGAAGAAAGGATGTTTTCCGCCAATGCGGCAGCCTTCACGTTATTGGCGACACAGACATCGCTTCCCGTTATGTGGCAGAGTATGGACTGATACACAAGCGCGTGTTCTACAACGCTTTTTGTTGCTGCTACGGCATTTTCCTTGCCGCATGTGAAGGTAATGCCGGCGCTGGCTTCGCTGTCCAGTATTGATCCGGGCGTGTTTGTAAATGCAAATACATCGTTATGCCCTTCTTTCAGGAGCTTGCGCATCAGCGTGATTGTTTCCTTTGTCTGGCCGCTGTTCGAGCCTAACATTACAACAAAATCTGACAAGTCGTATTCACACGCCTGGTAAGAACCATCTGTTGCTGTGGCAATGTCTGCACCCTGCCTCATTGCTTCAGAAATAAAGTTTTTTGCAGGAAGGATTCTGCTCGATCCTTCTCCGCTGATGAAAACTCGCTTTTTCTCAAGTATTCGTTTCGCTACAGAAATAGTTTTTGAAAAGTCGAAATCGCGGATAATTTGCGCTGTTTGCATCATTTCAGTTATCAATGCTGTTTTGCCATCATTTTTCATATATCAAGTCTTCTCTGTTTGGATAAAAATAAAGTTTGGAAACAAGTCAAATAAACTGCTTTATGTACCTTGTTCTAATTAACACATCGTAATAAGAGTCTATATTATTTAAGATGAGTAAATCAAGACTCCTGCGGCTTTAACCTATCGGATCGCCGGGTTGAGTATCTCCAAGAGGGGAAATTACGCGCAGTGTTGCAGTATCAGTCCCTCCTGCGGAAAGCACCATTCCCTCTGAAACGCCAAAACGCATTTTGCGCGGCTTGAGATTGGCAACCACTATTATCAACTTGCCATTTAGCACGGATGGATCGGGGTACGCATCGCGTATCCCTGAAAGAATGCTCCGCTTGCCAAGATGGCCCAGATCAAGTGAAAGGCGTATCAGTTTGTCGGAACCTTCTACGACCTCAGCTGTTTCAACGAGAGCAACACGAAGGTCTGTTAAATTAAATTGATCTATATCTATTTCCGGTTTAAGAGGATTTTTTTTCTCCGGCATTGATCCTTTTTGTTTTTTTACAGGCTCCATATCTTTTTTTGTTGCTTCAATTATTTTTTCAACCTGTTCTGAGCCTACACGTACTGCCAGATATTCATATTTAGAAATTTCCTGATTCTCCAGATCCCTATCAAGAGATTTCCATGTATACGCATCTTCCTTGAGCAACTCCGATACTTTGCGTGAATACTCAGGCAGTACAGGAGTGAGATAAATTGCAAGCAGCCGGAACATATTCAGAATAGATGTAATGACTTTTCGTGTTTCTTCCAGATCTGTTTTAATCGAATTCCATGGTTGCTTCCGGTCGAAGAATTCGTTAGCCATATCAGCCAGGCGACAGACTTCAACGGGTACTTGCGAGAAGCGGCGGTTTTCATAATGCTCGGCGATTATCGGTGCCTTTTCACGGAACTTTTCAACAATCGAACGCCCCTCAGCGTCCATTACGCCCATTTTTCCTTCAAGATTTCTGTTAAGCATCTGTGCGCCTCTTGATGCAAGGTTCGTTATTTTCCCCACGAGATCGCTGTTGACGCGTGATACAAAATCTTCAAAGTTAAGATCTACATCATCCGTTGTGTTGTTTATTTTGCAGGCATAGTAATAGCGCAGGTATGCGGGATTGAGATGATCGAGATATGTTCGTGCGTTTATGAACGTACCGCGCGACTTGCTCATCTTTTCCCCGTTCACTGTCAGAAAACCATGGACGAATACGCGTGTAGGTCCCTTGTAGCCGGCAGAGTGGAGCAGGGCAGGCCAGAACAGGCAGTGGAATCGTACTATATCTTTTCCAATGAAATGGTAGAGTTCGGCATCACGGTTGTTCCACCAGCTGTCGAAATTTTCATTATTTTTATTACACCAGTTGAGGAGCGATGCCATATAACCGACGGGCGCATCGAGCCATACATAAAAGAACTTGCCGGGATGACCCGGTATTTCAAACCCGAAATACGGGGCGTCCCTGGAAATATTCCACGGCAGGAGTTTTGTGTCCTCTTCAAACCACTCAAGGAGTTTGTTGGCTACATCTTTCGACACATGTTGCGAGAGCCATTCGATGAGGTAATCTCTGTACAGTTCTATATTGAAGAAGATCTGCTCGCTGTCACGAATTTCCGGTTTGCCCGTGTTGCAGATGGCGCAGCGGGCATCTTTCATATCGACGGGAGAATATGTGGTGCCGCAACTTTCGCAGGAGTCGCCATACTGATCTGCTGCGTCGCATTTCGGGCATGTGCCCTTGACAAAGCGATCGGGCAGGAACATTTTGTCGTTCGGACAATAAAGCTGCGGAACATTTTTATATATAATAGCATTGTTTTCTTTGAGCCGATCAAAAATTGTTTCGCAGAATTCACGATTTTCCTGAGAATTTGTTGAATAGAAATTATCAAACTCTATTTCAAAGTCGGCAAAATCTTTAACATGACGCTCATAACTTGCTGCTATAAGTTCTTCCGGTGTTATTCCGTCCTGGCGTGCCCGCAGCATTATGGGGGTACCATGAGTATCATCTGCACATATATAAACGCATTCGTGCCCGCGCATTTTGTGAAATCGCACCCAAAAATCAGTTTGCAGATATTCAACCAGGTGTCCTATGTGAATATCTCCATTTGCGTATGGCAGTGCTGCAGTTACTACTAAGCGTCGTTTTTGCATTAATAAATTCCCTGTTCTTCTAAGATTTTTATAGAGACCTGAGTTTATCACACGGTATGGGTTGGTGCAAGACGGGGATTAAAATTGCAGCGCATTTTGAAACTGCATGTTTACATAACCTCGTTTTTAGGTTATTATTTTACGCATATCAAAAAGCCCGGGTGGCGAAATGGCAGACGCATGGGACTTAAAATCCCTTGGTTGTAACACCGTGCGGGTTCGACTCCCGCCCTGGGCACCATTATACGCCGTATGACGCCTCTAATTGCTACATAAAAAGCCATGAAAATTCACCAGATCGTTATGCTGTCAGTCGTTTTGGCTGTAGCCTTTTTGCAGGGGTGCGCATCACCCATAGCTAAGGACGGGCGCATAAAACATGAACAGTACGAGATAGAGGTGTCCGGTCTGGACTGGATCGAGATAGCATACTACCCATCAGAAGCCAACACGGAGATACCTCATACATGCTTCCTCTCCATATACGGTTCGGGAGAGATTGTATTTCGTACCGGCAAAAGTCCGCGACTGACAAATTCTTTTTCGAGTGATACGGAGCACCCCGACTGGAATCACTATTTTTCAGACAGGATGCATATGAGTACGAAAGAAATACAGGAAATTTATCAGTACTTCATTGATGAGGGTATAGTGGCAAAAAATCCGGTAGCAGTGTCGAAGCAAGTTAGCGGCAATCCGTCAATAAGGGTGGCAGCAAACATCGGCAGACGAAAAATCAATATGTTTACTGATAACAAATATCTCGTGGAGCTGACAGAAGAGGCGCTGGAGAACTTCAGCCATGTTATACGCCAAAGCTCTGCAACAGGAAACAAAGACTTTTTATAGGCACAAATGAAACGCGCGGATATTCCGGAAGTGCATCGCCGCCTGATGCTTGATTTCAAGGCAAATCCAGCTCCGATAATTGATTTGATAGGGGCACAGGGATTTGATCCTTTCAAGATTCTAGTGGCAACAATTCTGAGTGCCAGGACGAGAGATGAAACAACTTCCAGGGTAATTTCGGAAAAGTTGTTTCCCGCAGTAAAAAAGTATGAGGACTTGCGTGACTTGTCAGTCGAAGAAATAGAGCAACTGATTTACCCCGTGGGTTTTTACAGGCAAAAAGCCGCTGCCCTGAAAAAACTCCCCGACGTTATTGATGACAGGTTTTCAGGCAAAATTCCCGATACAGTGGAGGAGTTGTGTGAATTGCCGGGTGTAGGAAGAAAAACTGCCAATCTGGTTGTAGCTGTAGCATTCGACAAACCGGCAATTTGCGTTGATGTTCATGTGCACCGTATAAACAACCGTCTGGGATTGATCTCAACTAAAAATCCCGAGAGTACGGAAATGGCGTTGCGTGAAATCCTGCCGTTAAAATACTGGAAAACATGGAATGCCTGTTTTGTCTCGTTCGGTCAGCGTAAGTGCACTCCCTTGCGTCCGAAGTGCTCCGGGTGCATTATAGGAGAATTCTGCGCATACAATCAGGCATCTGAAAAACCCTCATAAAAGAAAAATGAAACCCGGGCTATTTCAGAATCTCCATAGAGTAGCTGTTTATTGCGGCTCTGCCATGCCGGTCGATTCTAAGCATGTTGAAAGCGCACGTGTTTTTGCCCGTCTTCTTGCTAGCAATGGAATAGGCATTGTGTACGGCGGGTCCGAGTCAGGTATAATGAAGATCCTGGCAGACACTGCGCTTGAGTCGGGCGGTGAGGTGACCGGCGTTTTTACAAAAAGCCTGGAAGATGAGCAAATCCATCCCGGTCTGACAGAAAGTGTATTTGTAGAAAACCTCGCTGAACGTAAAACTGCCCTCATTGAAATGGCAGATGCTGTCGTAGCGCTGCCGGGTGGATTTGGAACTCTCGATGAACTGTTTGATGCTATTGCACGTCGAAGGATGTACAGGGGCGGACACACAAAACCTCTTGGGCTGTTGAATGTAAACGGATATTACGATGCTCTTTTTGAGTTTCTGATACAAGTGCAGTTAAATGGATATTCCTCGGCGGAAGATACTGCTTTATTAATCTCTTCATCTAATCCGGTAAACCTGCTTGAGCGTCTGAATGACGCCGTGGGACCTCCGGGTATAAGCCGAGGCGACGCTCTCCGAGTGCGCCGCTGAGCAGTTTGCCCGGGAGGTGCCAGATTAAGAACCGCGAAAAGCGCGAAAGACGCGAAAGGGATGAGAAGGCGCAGCAAGTAGCAGGCTCGACTGCTGGAATTATCTCACGCCGAGACGCCGAGACGCGGAGGTTGGAGGGCGAATGTCCTCATGAGCCGCTTCGAATCGCCTGCGGTTCGCGGGGACGCTCACCCTCCAAACGGCGGTTTACGGCTTGC